>NZ_JAMYNE010000008.1:0-251771 GCF_040318915.1 Mesorhizobium sp. M0991 | reverse complement strand
TCAACATGACCAAGCGCGGCGCCGACCAGATCGGCGGCGCCGACTACACGTTCGACTGCACCGGCAACACCAAAGTCATGCGGCAAGCGCTTGAATCGTCGCATCGCGGCTGGGGCAAGTCGGTCATCATCGGCGTTGCCGGCGCCGGCCAGGAGATCTCGACGCGGCCGTTCCAGCTGGTCACCGGCCGCACCTGGATGGGCACCGCCTTCGGCGGCGCGCGCGGCCGCACCGACGTGCCGAAGATCGTCGACTGGTACATGGCCGGCAAGATCGAGATCGATCCGATGATCACCCACACACTGAAGCTCGAGGACATCAACAGGGGCTTTGACCTGATGCATGAAGGCAAGTCGATCAGGAGCGTGGTGGTTTACTGAGGAGGAGAAAGCCGCCGGCTAACCAGCCAGAGGCCGAAAAATGCAGATGTTCAACAAGGGAGGAAACAAAAATGCCGGAAAAACTGCATCCTAAGATCGACAATGGCCTGCCACGGGAAAAGGCCGACTTTGCCGGCGGCACGCTGGTCTGCGCCTGCACCAGCAACCCGGTCAAGGTGAAGGTCAAGGGCCAGATCGCCCATAACCATGCCTGCGGCTGCACCAAATGCTGGAAGCCGGAAGGCGCACTGTTCTCGGTCGTGGCGGTTGCCGCTACAAACGACGTGACGGTGACCGAAAACGGCGACAAGCTGAAGATCGTCGATCCGGGCGCGCTGATCCTGCGCCATGCCTGCACGGGCTGCGGCGTCCACATGCACGGCCCGGTCGAGCGCGACCACGCTTTCAAGGGGCTGTCCTTCATCCATCCCGAGCGCTTCCAGGAGGACGGCTGGTCGCCACCGGGCTTCACCGCCTTTGTCTCGTCGATCATCGAATCCGGTGTCGATCCGAGCCGCATGGACGGCATCCGATCACAGCTGAAGTCGATCGGGCTCGAGCCCTACGATTGCCTCAATCCCGGCCTGATGGACTATATCGCCACCTGGACCGCAAAGAGATCGGGCGCGTTGCCGGCCTAGCAGCTGCTCGACTATCATCGATCGAGCCGGGCGGCGCCGCCCGGCACGATCATGTGCACGTGCGGATGGTGGGTCATCGCGGGGCCCCACGTGGGCAGGAAAGCGGTGATGCCGACACGGGCGCCGAGAGCGCAGGCCTCGACGCCCTAATTTGCAGGCACTGCCCATTTCAATCGCCTCGATTGCGCCGAGGTGCCCAAGCGCGGTCAGCTGATACGGGTTCTCACGGTTGAGATCTCCCGTATTCTGTCCATCTGCCCAACATCACGGCCCCAGGCTTCGACATCCGGGCGCTGATGCCGCCCTGTGGAGCAGAAGAAGCTGGTGGTGCTCACGATCGCGCGAGCGGTTCACACAAGCATTGGCCTCCGCCCAGGCGGGCTGCACGAAGATCTGCCACGGCTTTAGTCGAGGATATGGGCAATTTGATCCGCCCCATCCTATTCGCCGGAAGATACACACTTGAAGATCAGGCCCAATTAGACTAAGTTTTATGAACTAAGTCACGAGGCCCGCAATGCGCACCGTCAATATTCACGAGGCCAAGACGCATCTGTCTCGTCTTATCGACAGGGCAGCCAAAGGCGAATCTTTCATTATCGCCAAATCCGGCAAGCCGATGGTCAAGGTCGTTGCCATAGACGCACCTGCGGCCGGCGAAATGCGTCGCGTGGGATTTATGGCCGGGCAGTTTTCAGTTCCGGACGATTTTGATCGCATGGCCGATGAGGAAATCGAGAAGCAGTTTGGCGGCGATGCATGAAACTTCTGCTCGATACCCATCTTCTGCTCTGGGCGGCGGGCGAGCCCGGAAAGCTCCCGCCCGCCGCTCTTGCTGAGATCGAGAATGTCGACAACCACCTGACCTTCAGCGCCGCAAGTCTCTGGGAGATTGCCATCAAATGCAGTTTGGGCCGCCCTGACTTTAGGGTCGATGCGCGTCTTTTACGTCGGGGCCTGATAGACAATGGCTATCATGAGCTGCCAATCACCGGGGAGCATGCCATTGCGGTGGAGGGGCTTCCACCCATCCACAAGGACCCCTTCGATCGGATCCTGATTGCTCAATCGATTGTGGAAGGCATTACATTGCTGACCGTCGACGATCTGGTCGCACAGTATCCTGGGCCTGTCCGTCGTCTCTGATGGAGGTGGCCCGAGCCCTCGGTGGGGTAAGCGGTTGAAGTCAGCTATCGCTTCAGACCACCCATGAACGCCTTTACTCGAGCAGAGTCGACTTGGTTCCACCAGACGCCGTCGTGCTTCAGCGCGCTGGCGATGATGACCCCGTCGACAATGGCGAGGATATCCTTGGCGTTGTCCGCCGTGACACCGCTGCCGACCAGCGTTGGCAGGCCGGCGGCCTGCTTGATCATGCTTATGTAGCCCAAATCCGCGGCGTGGCCGGTGCGCTGGCCGGTGGCGATGATGGCGTCGGCGTCGAAGAAGACCAGGTCCTTGACCAGTTCCTCCACCGGACGGTCGGCGACGATGGCGTGTGCGCCGTGCTTGACATGGGCATCGGCGAAAATGCGGATGCCGTTGGCGCGCAGCCTGGCGCGGTAGCGCGCCGCGCGGCCCGACTCGCCTTCGACAAAGCCCTCATTGGCGACATAGGCGTTCGCCCATTGATTGACGCGGACGAAACCGGCGCCGGCAGCGCTGGCGATCGCCAAGGCCGGGATCGCGGCGTTGGCCAGCACATTGATGCCGATCGGCCTGCCGAGTTCGCGGCGGATGCGGTCGGAAACAACCGCCATATAGGCCGCCGTCTCCGGGCCGATATCGTCAGGCTTGGCGAAGGGGAGGTCGCCATGGTTCTCGACGATGACGCCGTCGCAGCCGCCGTCGAGATAGGCTTTGGCGTCATCGAGCCCGCGCTGGTAGATCGCCTCGATAGCCTCGCCGTCATAGCGCGGCGCGCCGGGCAGCGGCGCCAGATGAACGACGCCGATCACCACCTTGGTGCGGCCGAAAAGGTCTAGAAGCGCGTCGCCGCCGGATTGGCCGATCTGGGTCATGAGAGCTCCATTTGATCGATGAGCACCGCCATCTCGGAGGCGGAAGGACAGGATGCCAGCGTGCCCGGCCGTGTCACAGCGATTGCGGCGGCCGCGAGCGCAAGCTCCAGCGCCGAGGTGACCGGCATGCCCCGCGCAAGCCCGCCGGCGAGGCAGCCGCAGAACACATCGCCGGCGCCGCTGGTGTCGAGCGCCTCGACCTGCGGCGCCGGCAAACGAAGTGGTTCTCCATAGTCCGGGGAGAGCACAAGGCAGCCTGCGGCGCCGAGCGTGATAACTACCGTGCCTGCGCCTTGGGCTACCAGCGCGCCGGCGGCTGCTGTCATATCATCCCGGCCGGTCAGGGTTTTCGCCTCGGATTGGTTGACAACCAAAACCTCCGCCAGGCCGAGATCGGGCAGCGAAATCGCATCGATCGGGCTGGCGTTGAGAACGGTGCGTGCGCCGTTTTCCCTTGCTGCCCCGAGGCAGGCATTGGTCACGGCAGCCCGCAAATTTCCCTGGCAGACGAGGATGTCGCCGGGCGCGATCCAGCGGACAAGTGCTGTCTGCGCAACCGGGTCGAAGGCTTCGCTGCAGGCGACGCCGCTGACGATGAAATTCTCTCCGCCTCGATCGACGACGATGGTCGAGCGGTCGCTCGGCAGCTCGAATTCGCTCACCTCAAGGTCGGACAGCTCGCTGTCGAGGCGGCTCCTGATCCATGCGCCAGCGGGGTCCTTGCCGAGCGCCGTCCAGAACGTCACCTCTGCACCAGTCCGTGCTGCTGCGACCGCCTGGTTGGCGCCCTTGCCGCCGAGCCCGTCGGCATAGCTCACGGCATTCAAAGTCTCGCCCGCGGCAGGGAAGCGGCCGACGCGAAACACGGTATCGACGCAGGCATTGCCGACAACGTGGACATGCATGGCTCAGCTCTCACCGGTCGCCCAGCCCAGCATCTGTTCGAACAGGGTCTTGTAGCCTGGCCAGGCGATGAATTGCGGCGGCAGCCAATGCGGCCCGACATCGGATGTCCAGGCCACGGTGCGGCCCTTGCCGTAATGGCCGGTGACAAGCAGCGGCAGCGAGCCATAATCCGACGACACACTGGCCAGGACCTCGGCCCCGTCCTTCAGCGTCACCTCGTTAAAACCGAGCAGGATCGGCCAGTCCGAGCCGAGGCCCCTGAGGATGGGATGGCTCGACCCTGGTTTCGGCACGGGCGCAAAACCTTCGGGAACCTCGACGCGGTCGTCGTAGGCCAGGCAATTCACCGGCAGCACGTCCTCGACCGGGGTCTTGCGGTAGCGCGCGCCGCCATTGATGCCCTGGAAGCTGTAGTAACCGCCGAACATCAATAGACCGCCGCCACCGCTGACGTAATCGCGCAGCAGACGCAGGCGGTTCGCCGTCGGCTTGGAGTGGACCCAGGTGTCGGGATGCAGCAGCAGCGTGTTGGCGCCGATGTCGGAGAGCACGACCGCGTCATAGGCCGACAGCGCCTCCATGGTCTGAGGAAAGCCGCGCTGCGCGTCATGTGCCGGCATGAAGGTGACGTCGAAGTCGGTCGCCTTCAGCGCGTCCAGCAACTCGTCCGCGCCGGTGTGGTAGGTAACGGTCGGAAACTGATCGAAACCCTTGATATGGGTCGCGGTCGACACCCAGGATTCGCCGGCAAGCAGGATTTTCTTCTTGGACATTTGAACTCCCGTCGTAACTCGAGGCCATTTAGAGCCGCGCGAATACGCTCTTTGGATTAGCGATCAGCATGCGGTCGATGGCCGCCTGCTCGACGCCGTGGCGTCTCAGGCGCGGTATGAAATGCTTCAGGATATAACCATAGCCGAAGCCGCCGAAGCGCGTCAGCATGATCTTGAGGAACACATCCTGCGACAACAGCAGGCGGTCGCCGAAGCCCGCCTCGACAAGGGCGGCGATGGCGCGTGCGTTCTCCTCGTCGGAGGGCGATTGCGCGTCCTGGTCGGCATAATAATAGTCCATGCCGATCATGTCGTATTCGAGGAACGCGCCGCGCTCGGCGAGGCTCTTCTGATAGTCCAGATCGTTGTGACTCGGGTTCATGTGGCAGAGCACGGAGTGGCGGAGATCCGCGCCTTCGGCCTCGACGATATCGAGCACTTCATGCGCCAGCCGCTCCCAGCCCGGCAGGTGGATCGACAGCGGCACGCCGGTGACGCGCGAGGCACGCGCCGAAGCACGCAGCGACTTGCGTTCCTCGGCGGTGAAATCCTTGCTGACGCCGACTTCGCCGATCAGCCCGGCCATGATCGGCGGCTGCGTCTTGCCGCCACCGACATCGTTGACGATGAACTCGGTCACCGCGTCCACATCCATCGCCTTCAGCCATTCGGGATGGGTGTGCTCGAGATAGAAGCCGGTGCCCATGACGATCTTCAGGCCGGACATGCGGCTGATGCGGGCGAGCTTTTCGGGGTCGCGGCCGATGCCGATATTGGTGGCATCGACGACGGTGTGGCCGCCCAGCGCGCGATAGCGCTGCAGCTCCGACAGCGCCAGGTCGGCGTCGTCGAGCGAAACGTTGTCGCGGTTGACGTAAGGGTTCATGCGCAACTCGCCGATGATCTCGATGTTCACCGGCTGCTCGGCGATCGCCATGTCATCGGGATGGCAGGGGCATTTCCAGCTGCGCGCGCCGTCGAGCAAGATGTGCTCGTGCATCAGCGTGATGCCCATGTCGTCGACCGGAACCGGGCCGAGCACGGTCATCACATGGCCAGTATCGACCCCGATCGCCAGCCGCTGGCCGGGCACTGCGTCATCGAACAGACCGCTCATCGGCTCAACGGCTCCGCACGGCGCCGCGGAACAGGCGGAAGTTCAGCCAGATGGCGATCAGGATGATCGTTCCGGTGACAATCGGCGTCAGGAAAGGCGACAGATGCGCCAGGATCAGGCCGTTGCCGATGACGGCCACGGTCAGCGCGCCGAGCACCGTGCCAATGATCGTTCCACGGCCGCCGAACAGGCTGGTGCCGCCGAGCACGACGGCGGCGATGACTTCCAGCTCGAAACCCTGTCCGGCATTCGAAGATCCCGATCCAAGCCGGGCAGCAATGATGATCCCGGCAAGGGCTGCCGCGGTGGCGGAAATCACATAGACGAAGAGCGTCGTTTGCCGCGTGTTGACGCCGGCGCGCCGCACCGCCTCGGCGTTGGCGCCGATGCCGGTGACATAGCGGCCGAATGGCGTCTCGTTGAAGGCGAGATAGGCGATGGTAAGGATCGCCAGCGCGATCAGCGCCGGCACCGGCACGCCAAGGAACCAGGCGCGGCCCAGCACGGTGAAAGCGCTTCCGGGCTCGATCGGGATGGAATAGCCGCCGGTGATCAGCAGCGCCACGCCACGGATCACCGAAAGCCCGGCAAGCGTGACGATGAAGGACGGGATGCCCTCATAGGCAATGAAATAGCCCTGTACCGCCCCAAGCAGGGCACCGAGCGCCAACATGGCGAGGATAACGACTGGCCACGGCAGGCCAAACTGCAAAAGCGTCGCCGACAGCGTCGCCACCAGCGCCAGCACGGATCCGACCGAAAGATCGATGCCGCCAGTGGTGATGACGAAAGTCATTGCCGCGGCGACGATCAGCAGCGGCGCCGACTGCCGCAGGATGTTCAACAGATTGGGCGACGTCAGAAAGGCGTCGGTCGCAACCGAGAAGATGATGCAGACGACCAGAAAGAACAGCGCGATCGAGACGACACTGCCATTGGCGAGCAGCGCATCGCGCCAGGTGCCCTTGTGCACTCGTGAGGGCTGGGCGGCGTGGATCGCGTCGCTCATGCCGGCGCTCCACCGCGATAGCCATTGGTGGCGGAACGCGCGCTGAACTTGCGGCCGACGATCAGATTGACCACGTCTTCGATATTGGTCTCGCCGATCAGCCGCTCGGCGACGTTGCGCCCTTCATACATGACCTGGATGCGATCGCAGACGAGGAACAGATCCTGCAGCCGATGGGTGATCAAAATAACGCTGACACCGCGCGCACTGACCGCGCGGATCAGTTCGAGCACCGCCTCGACTTCGGCCACGGCAAGCGCTGCCGTCGGCTCGTCCATGATCAGCACGGCCGGTTCGAACGAGGCGGCGCGGCCGATCGCGATCGACTGGCGCTGCCCGCCGGAGAGGTTTTCGACCTTGAGCCGCGTGTCGGCAATGACGATGCCGAGCCGATCGAGCATCTGGCGCGTCTCGTCATGCATGCGCTTCTTGTCGAGAAAGGAAATGCCTGCGATGCGGCGGCGCGGCTCGCGGCCGAGAAACAGATTGCCGGCGACATCGACCGTGTCGCACAGCGACAGGTCCTGGTAGACCATCTCGACGCGCGCCGCACGTGCGTCCGCTGGCGAGTTGAAGATCACCGGCTTGCCGTCGATCTCGATGGTGCCGGCGTCGGGAACCACAGCCCCCGACAGCACTTTGCTCAATGTCGACTTGCCGGCGCCATTGTCGCCGACGAGCCCCAGCACCTCGCCCGGCTTCAGCGTCAGCGACACATCATCGAGCGTCTGGATGGCGTTGTAGCGCTTTGAGATGCCGCTCATCCGCACCCGATAGGTCTGGCCACTGCTCATCTGGGATTCCACGCGATTGCAAGGTATCCGCGGCGCAGCTTCAGGCGGCGCCGCGGCTCGGTCGCCGACGCAGTTTACTTGAACATCGCGCGGTATTGGTCGACATTCTTCTTGGTCACGATCGTCACCGGGATATTGATGATCGGATCGATTTTCTCGCCCTTCTTGAGCTTGCCCAGCGCTTCGACCGCGGCCTTGCCTTCGCCGGCCGGATCCTGCTGCACGACCGCCACCACCCAGCCGTCGTCTATGCCCTGAACGGCCTGCTTGGTCAGATCCCAGCCGAACACCTTGACGTCGCCGGTGCGGCCCTGGCTGGTCACAGCCGAAACGGCGCCGAGCAAGGCCGGCTCGCCGGTCGCATAGAGCGAGTTCATGTCCGGATTGGCGGTCATCAGGTTTTCCGAAGCGCTCAACGCGGTCTCCTGAACGTTCTGGCCGTCGACCGTGTCGAGGAAGTTGACGGCCTGGCCGCTTTCGGTCACCGCCTTCTTGAAGCCGTCGAGCCGCTGGTTCTGGATGAATGAATTGAGTGCGCCGACGATACCGATCTTGGCCTTGCCGCCCATCTCGGTCTTCACATAGTCGGCGTAGAATTTGCCGATATCCTCGCCGGCCTTGGTGTTGTCGACGCCGATGAACGAAATATTGTCGCCGTCGGGGATCTGCGCGTCGATGGCTATGACGGGAATGCCGGCCGCCTTGGCCGCGGTGATCGCAGGCTTGACGCCGTTGACGTCGATGGCGACCAGAATGATGCCGTCGACTTTCTGCGTGATGTAGTTCTCGATCGCGTCGTTCTGCGCGCTGGGCACATTGTTGGCGTTGAAAATGACCAGCTTGGCGCCCGCGGCGTCGGCTGCCTTTTGCGCGCCCTCGTTGATCTGGTTGAAGAACAGGGCCTGCTGGTTGATGTTGACGAGAGCGAACGTATCGGCAAGCGCCGATCCCATGGCTGCCGAGCCCATGGCAATGGCGGCGGCACAGCCGGCGAGAAGTTTGAACAGACGCATTTCGGTTCCCCTTGCTTGCGGACCAGACCTCGGCTGGTCCCGTTGGTGCTACAGGCACGGGGCAAGCATTCAAGAGACTTGAATATTTGTCAATCCAAATGAAGGCAGAGCATCGCTCAGAAAGTCGCCGGCGTGTTGACCCAGAAAATGCTAGCGCGTTCCTGGCCGATGTTGCGGTAATGATGCGGCAGCTCCGACCTGAACACGAAGGCATCACCCGCGGCGAGAGCATGGCTCTTGCCGTCGACGATCAACTCGATCCGGCCGGCGAGCACATAGCCGACTTCCTCGCCGGCATGCTGGATCGGACCTTCGCTAGAGCCCTGTGCCTCGATGTGATGGATGTTGCATTGTAAGAGGTGGCCAGGCGAATACGGAATGATGCGTTCGAGCGAAATTCCTTCGCCACGCCGTAGCGCGTCGAGCGCGATCAAAGGCCTTGCGCCCGCCCGGAATACGATCGCCTCGTCGTCATCGACTTGCTCGAACATCCAGCCGATGTTGGTGTCGAGAACCTCGACCAGACGGTGAAGCATGGGCAGGGACGGCGAAGCCTTGCCGTTCTCGATCTTGGACAGCAGGCTTTCCGAGCAATTCGCAGCCGCGGCCAGCGTCTTCAGCGTCATGCCGCGTGTCTGGCGGGCGAGGCGCAGCCGAGTTCCAAGTCTTGCGGCATTTACGGTGGCGTCCGTTTCTGACTCTGGCCGCCGTCGATCGATTTTGTTCATCTGTTCGCCAACCATTCAACGGTCAAGGGCAACTATCGCGCGAGCAAAAGACCTCGGCTGACGATTTGCAAGTGCTGATGCGTCAAATTCGAGACTGCAGCCGCAGCTACCGCATCCGGCGAATGCCGCTCCCGCATGAACCGTGCTGCTGATCCCGCGCCAGTTATCCCCTATCGCTTGGCTGTCCATCGTGGTCGAAATCGCCAGCCGTTACCGCGTTTGCGTCACGTGGCGAGTGGACTTGGAACGACAATGCGGGCAAGGCGGGCCACGCAGCCAATCTACACAACCACGGCCGTGCCGGCACGATAAAATCTGGACTGTCACCGAATTTGCGGAGCGCGCCCAGAAGTCACCCGCGGCAGCGCCCCATGGAGTTACGCCCAGGGCGCGCAGGCTCTCGATAGCCGCGACGTATCCAATGAAATCCCTGGGGCAGTCGCGCACGGCTTGAGCTTCGACAATTTTGAAGAAAGTCCAACAGAATTAATGGACTAGCACCTTGCGGATGTAAGTTGCGGAAGCGACGCGCGGTTAATGCTTTAGAAGTATAGACACATCGACTCGAGGTGCGAAGAAGCAACGCCAATACAGCTGGTTGGTTACAACATATTTATTTTCGCAGATATGGTATTGCCCGTCCGGGGATTCCTGTACACGGTCCCGTGGGATGATGAAATTATGCGGCAAATAAGTGTACCCACCGTCTACCCTGGACCGCACCGAAGACCGAGGTACAGCGCGGCAATCAGAACCACCGCAGCACTTGAATTTGGTCTGCGGGTCAATCTTGTCTTCGTACCAATCGTGGGCGTTAGCGGCTGTTGCGGCGGCGATACACATTGCCGTGAAGATGAGCCCTCGCATGGCATTCCTCAAGTATCTGGCAGACGCTGCTCGTTCGAGCGTCCATGTATATTAGCGTTCCATTGAAAATGCCATCGGCCTCCGTCCGACTAACGCAGCTTCAGCCAGCGACGCTCGCAACTGAACGACCGCATTGGGTCACGTCATGACACACTTGCACCGAACAAAGGTCTGCTCTTGTCGCTCCGGGTTTGAAAAGCATCTGTCCGCTTTCCGGCCCGAAGCAGACCTTTGCCGAGCGGCGATCAGCGTGGCGCGGAAACCTTACTCCTCCTTCGCTTTTCGGGGGCAGACATCGGCCTGCGCGAGGTGGGGCGTTCGCTTGGGGCGCCTCCGGCGACGGCGAGTTTTGTTCCGTTCCGCCAAAGGGGGTTTGCTGGTGTGGATCTTGTTTTGGGGGTATTCTCTTGGTTGAAGAATGGGCCTAGTCGACTTCGATTGCGGTCGCTTTAGCTCGGCCGCTCCGCTCGGGAGGAGCCTCTGATTGCGATGGCGCGCTTTGCCCACCTTGCCCTTCTCGCCTTCGCATTGTTGCCTGGAATTGCGCTGGCTGGGAAGCCTTTCGTCCCGAGCTGGATCAAAAACGATCCGGTAGCGAAGACGGTGGCTATCGAGATTGTCGCCGATTGGAACCAAGTCGAGCGGTACCGCAGGGACAACATCCGGACCGACATTATCGACTTCAACGGCTACTGGGGCGGCAATCTCACGATCATCGTGCCAGAAGAATGGTCGGTCCAGATCGAGTTCATCAATGGCTCCTCGAATTTCAGGCACGGTCTGATGGTGACCAGGGTTTATGCTCGGTCAGAGATGCCAGTGAAGTTGGAGGCTGAGGATGCGATTTGGGGGGCGTACACCGCTCCGCTAGAGGGGATTAAAATTAATGAGAGGAGGCAACTCAACTTTGTTGCCCAGCAGGCGGGGAACTATTTCCTCGCCTGTCCGAGACAAACGCACCTGATGGACGGACACTGGATCGGTTTCGAGGTGAGAGGCAATCTTGAGCGGGCCGTGGCAATCGTCCATGAAGACAAGTTTCCGCAGGAGCAGCCACCAGGACGCCCATAGCGTTGCGCGAGCAACCAGCGCTATGGCTTCGTCGTGGAGATCATTGCAAATCCATGGCGGCTTACCTTGAAACTCGAAAGTCTGGCCGCGCCCGACCGGTTTAGAACTGCCCCTGGTTGCCAAGCCACCAGGTCCAAGCTGAAGCATCCAAACAAGCCTTTGGCGCAGCCGGAGCATCGGCGAGGGCTAATTTGGGCCGTAGTGTCGAAGCGTCGGTGGAGCCGCCTTCCAAGCTTGATCCACAAGTCGCCTGTTGGCGCAGATGAGCCTACTTGGGCCGCTCCCGTGTGCGACCACTTTCCGCCCGATCGAGACTTAGAGCGCTCCCACGCGGAATAGTTCGAGCCGATGCGCCCGCCGGCTCGGTCGTGCCATTTCAAGACCCCGCGGTGCTTTTCCAGAGCGACTTTCGCCTATCGGAAGGAGTCGGGCGGATTCTCCCATAGCCGACAGTCCGCGTCCGGCCCCAATCAAGTCGTTTCGTAACCGGCAGCCGCTTGCGGGTAAGGTCCTGATAGGCGAAACTGATTGGAACCGGGAGGGTTTGCCACCTCGCCTCCGAGGTTGGCCGCCGACAGAGTGCTCCGAAATGGACCGCAAGCTCGCCGCCATCCTTGCTGCTGACGTTGTCGGATACTCTGCCATGATGGAGCGCGACGAGGCGGGTACGCATGAACGGGTGCGCGCCGATCATAAGGAACTTTTCGAGCCGACAGTAGCGCGTCATCATGGCACTATCTTCAAGCTGATGGGCGACGGCCTGCTGGCGGAGTTTTCTTCTGTCGTCGAGGCGATGGAATGCGCGGTTTCGTTGCAACGTGGGCTGGCCGAGCGAAACGCCTCTTTGCCGAAAGACCAGCGCGTCGAAGTGCGCATCGGCGTCAATCTTGGCGAGGTGATTGTCGAGGGTGACGATCGGTTTGGCGAGGGCGTAAATATCGCGGCGCGACTAGAACAACTTGCCGAGCCTGGCGGCATCTGGGTGTCTGCAAAGGTCGCGCGCGAGGTTGAGAAGAAGCTGGCTTTCGGCTTTCAGTCGATGGGCCTGCAGAGGGTCAAGAACATCGCGGAGCCGGTGGAGGCATACCGTGTCACGATCGGCGGCAAGGCCAAGCCCAGGCGGGCGAGCCGCAGCCGGTCGCGGCTGCCAGTCGTGGCGAGCTTCCTGGTGCTGGTCTTAGCAGTCACAGCGGTCCTGGCGTGGTGGCAGTTCTATGGAACAAAGCGTGATATGGGCCAGGGTGGTATCCCGACCGTCGCGGTTCTGCCGTTCAAGAACATGAGCGGCGACCCGAAGCTGGAATATTTCAGCGACGGCATGACAGACAATTTGATCTCGATGCTGGCAGGCGTCACCGAACTTAAGGTGCTCTCGCGTAGCTCTACCTTTGTCTACAAGGACAAGCCAACCGATGTCCGCCGGATCGGCCAAGAATTGAACGCGGCCTACGTGATCGAGGGCAGTATCTGGAAGGAGACGGACCGGGTGCGCATCACCGCACAGCTGATCGACGCGCGCACGGGCGAAAACCTCTGGGCGGAAAAGTTCGATCGCTCTGGAAGCAATCCCCTTGTGATTCAGGACGAGGCGATCGAACGCATCATTGGCACGCTTGGTGGCCAGCGCGGAAAAATGTACGACATCGAATACAAGAAGGTCTGGGAAAAGGACACACCGGATCTTGAAGAGTACGACTTCTTCCTTCGATCCAATTTCTTTTTTGGGCAGTTCACGCCCGAGAGCCTGGTGAAGGCGACGGACATAATTCTTGAGGGCCTGGCCAAATTTCCCGACTCGTCGCTGTTATCGTGCGGACTGGCTTGGGATCACGTCTTGGCGGCCAGCCTCGGCTTTGACGAAAAGCCTGACGAACATTGGCGCATGGCGTCCGAACTGGAAGCAAAGGTTCTTCCGCGGGCCAACCTCGGACCCGACGCAAGAAAAAGCTGCTTGTGGTCATCCGTCTACGTCAGCGCTCATGAGGGCAACTTCGATCTGTCTCTGCGTAGGGCCGATGAGGTGATTGCGCTTTCGCCCGGAGACGCGTTTCTCATCGGCGACCTTTCATCAGCAGCCCGCTTCAGCGGCCTGACAGACAAGGCCATTGAGCGAGCAGAATACGGGCTCAGGAACGATCCAAACTTCGCCGATTATTATCTCGTGATGAAGGCAAATGCCCTGACGGATATCGAAAAGTACGCCGAATCTGCTGCACTGATCACGAAGGCGTCAGACTTCCTGATCACCGTTCCGCTGCTACGTGCCATCAACGATGTCCATCTTGGAAAAACTGACGATGCACGCAGTGAAGTCCTCAAGGCGCTTGCCATGCAGCCGTGGCTTAAGGCCACGCGGTGGCGCGATATGACGTTCCATATCAATCCTGCAGTGATTGATCGACAGGTAGCCGACCTCGTCGCTGCGGGATTGCCAACGAAGTAGTTTCGGTTGGAGGCCGGAGTACAGGCGTGCAGTATCCTTCCCCGCATCGTTAGTTGCTTTCAGGATGCACCGATTTGAATGTCCAGCTTTGGACCCTCCGCTGTTGAAAAGCTGCCAGTCCGCATCCGGCCCCGAAACGGTCATTCTGGATGCCATTTTGCGTGAAGCGGTCCGCGCGGCGCGGGGTTGCGCAAGAAGCATGGTTCAGTCGAAGAAGCCCGCATCCTCTTCCCCGAGATACTTCCTGGCTGCTTCGGCGTCGATATCGAGGCCCAGCCCCGGCGCTTCCAGCAGGTCCACCATGCTGTCCTTCACGATCTGCGACGGCAGGCCGATTACGAGGTCCTCCCACCAGGGGTCGGAGGCGCTCGGGTATTCGAACGCGATGTAGTTGGCGGGCAGGGTGGCGCAGACATTGATCAGCGCGCCGAGGCCGAGAAGGCCGTTCGCGGTGCCGTGCGGTGCCATCAGGATCGAGTGCATATAGGCGTGCTCGGCGACCCATTTGAGCTCGGCAATGCCGCCAATATCGGCCGGATCGGGCCCGATGACGCGCACCGCCTGCGTTTCGATCAGCTCCTTGAAATTGTGCCGCAGGTAGATCTGCTCGCCGGTATGGATTGGCGTCGAGGTGGAGGTGGTCAGCTCCCGATAGGCCTGCGGATTGACCCACGGCACATAGTCGCCGGTCAGCATATCCTCGAGCCACATCAAATTGTACTTCTCGACCGCGCGAGCGAACTTGATCGCATCGGGCAGCATCCAGCCCGGGCCGCAGTCGAGCGCCAGGCTGACCTTGTCGCCCAGCACTTCCTTCATCGCGATCACGCAGTCGAGCATGTGGTTGAAACCGCGCTCGCTGATCACGCCCTGATCCATGGCACCGTGATAGCCAGCCTTTGTCTGCGTCACACCGTAATGGAAGCCCTCGATAGTGTCCTTCATGTTGGAGTGGAACGAGATTCCTTGCTTGATCATGAAGAAGTTCTGCGGCTGCTCCATCATCCATTTCACGTCAGCGGCGTAATCCTCCGGCCGGTCGCCCGTGCGTTTCTGGCGGATCGAGCCGTTATAGACGCGCACCTTGTCGCGCACCTTGCCGCCGAGCAGTTTGTAGGCCGGCACGCCTGCGGCCTTGCCGGCTATGTCCCACAGCGCATGCTCGATAGCGCTTACCGCCGCGCCATAGGGCTTGAAAGAGCCGCGTTGGCGGATCTTCAGCATCACCCGCTCGACGTCGGTAGGGTCCTCGCCGATCAGCGCCTCGCGGAAATGCAGCACCCAAGGCTTGAGATAGGTCTTGGTGAACTCGACTTCGCCAAGGCCATAGAGGCCCTCGTCGGTAACGATGCGGACGATGGGATGTTTGCCGATGACGGCGCAGCGGAGGTCGGTGATCTTCATCTTCGGTTCTTTTCGCCTCAGCTCCAGGTGCGGTCCCAGGAATACTCGTTGTCCCAGTGATCCGTGGGCTGCCAGATGCCGGTGACACCCGGCTGCAGATGCTGCGAGATCACCTCGTCGACGACGTCGTCGATCCCCAGGCCAGGTTTGTCCGGAACAGTGATAAAGCCGTCCTTCACGAGCGGCTTGGGAACGCCGGTGACGATATCGTCCCACCAGTCGACATCGGCAGAGTGGTATTCGAGCGCCATGAAGTTTTCGGTCGCGGTCGCGACATGTGCCGCGGCCATTGCGGCGATTGGACTTTCGGCCATATGGATGGCCATTGCGACGCCGTGGTCCTGCGCCATGTCGCCGATCTTCTTGGTCTCGAGGATGCCCCCGCTGGTGAGCAGGTCCGGGTGGATAATGGAGAGGCCGCCGCTTTTGAGCAGGGGCTCGAAGCCCTCCGTAAGGTAGATATCCTCGCCGGTGCAGATCGGCACCGTGGTGGCGGCCTGCAGTTGCCGGTACTGCTCGGTGTACTGCCATGGGATCACATCCTCGAGCCAGGCCGGCACGTATTTCTCAATCCGCCTGGCGAGGCGAATACCGTTCTGCAGCGAGATGTGGCCGACATGGTCAATGGCGAGCGGAATATCCATGCCGATAACATCGCGAACCTCGGCAATATACTGCTCAAGCAGGTCGAGGCCCTTGTCGGAAAAATGGAGGCCGGTAAACGGGTGGGCAATGTTGTGCAAATCGTACGCGGCGTTGCGGGCGCGTCGCTCTTCAAGGGTTTTGACCGGGCCGCGGCCGGGATGGACGCGGTACCCTTCAAGTGAACCGGCAGGGGAGACGACCGCACCGGGTACATCCGCGATCTGCATCAGCCCCAGATCCATCTTGAGGAAGGTGAAGCCGAGCTCCATGCGCTGCTTGAGGCGCTTGCCTGTCTCGGTGCCGCTCGGCACGGTAGCGTCGGTGTCGCAATAGACGCGCACCTTCTCCCGAAACCGGCCGCCGAGCATCTGGTAGATGGGCACGCCATAGGCCTTGCCGGCGAGATCCCACAACGCGATCTCGACCGCCGAGACGCCGCCGCCTTGCCGGCCGTGGCCACCGAACTGCTTGATCCGGCGAAACAGGCGGTCGATGTCGCAAGGGTTCTCGCCAAGCAGCCGGCTCTTCAGCATCAGCGCGTAGGTGGCACTGGCGCCGTCGCGCACCTCGCCAAGCCCGACGATGCCCTGGTTGGTGTAAATCTTGAGCAGGGTCGAGGTGAACGGCGCGCCGACGATTTCGGCTACCCGCATGTCGGTGATGCGAAGCTGGGATGGCTTGGAGTTCGCGTTCACCCGATTGAGCGCTTCGTCGGCGCCATCTGTCTTTGCCATGACTTATCCTCGTTTCGGCTTGTCGCCCCGCACCCTGGGCCGGCACAGAGTGTTGCTAGCCCAGCTCAATCTCGTGGGCCTGCAGGTAGTCGCGATCCATCTCAATGCCGAGACCAGGCTTCGACGTCAGCTTGAGGCTGCCGTTCGAAATGTCGAGTGGTCTGTCGATCAGGTGATCGTATTTGCCGAGGTTCCACTCCGATGTTTCGAGTTTGTAGAAGTTGGGAACGGTCATCATCACCTGCGCTCCCGCAACCACGTTGATCGGTCCCGCGGCGTCATGCGGCGAGACCGGGACGTAGTAGGCTTCGCACAGCGCAGAAATCTTCTTGAGTTCGGTAATGCCGCCGGTCCAGGTAACGTCGGGCATGATGTAGTCGGCGAGCTTGTTCTCGAGTACCGGCACGAAATCCCATTTCGTGTGGCCGCGCTCGCCCCACGAGATGGCGGTATTGACCTTCTCACGCACCTGCTTGAGGGCGTTAAGGCTCTCGGGCGGGCAGGGCTCCTCAAACCAGTCGATCTGGCCGGCCTCCTCGAGGCTCCGACAGAGGCGAATGGCGGTGGGAACGTCGAAGCGGCCATGCGCATCGATGAGAATGTCGACATCGGGTCCTGCCGTTTCGCGGATCAGAGCCGTGAGTTCGGCGGCTTCGCGCTCGTCCTTGCGGGTCATGCTGCCATCGAGGTAGCCGTCCCGCTGTTCGCGGGGCAGGCCATCGGCGCTGCGGCCCTGGTGGGGGTAAGGATCGAACTTGAGCGCAGTGTGTCCGGACTCGACAATGTCTAGAATTTCGCGGACCACAGCCTCTTTGCTGGTGAATTTGGCCTGGTTGGGATGGGTGTAGAGCGCGATTTCATCGCGTACTGGTCCGCCCAGCAGCTCGTAAATCGGCTTGCCGAGGACTTTGCCCCTGATGTCCCAGAGGGCTATGTCGATGGCGCTCACGCATTCGACCGCGGCGCCGCGGCTTCCCATGTAGGTGAAGCTGCGGAAGATCTTGTGCCAGAGATGCTCGATACGCGCCGGATCCTCGCCTGTCACGGCGACGCCGATCTGCCGCAGGATCGTGCAGAGAGCGCGGTTGGCGAGCCTTGTCGTGGTGGTGATCTCTCCCCAGCCACTCACTCCCTCGTCGGTCGTCACTTCGACGAACAGGAACTCTCCCCAGTAAGAAGCATCGGACTTGAACAGCCACGGCCGAATGCTCGTGATTTTCATCTCAACTACCTTTGCCTGAAAATGGTCAGCTAACGATGTTCTGGACTGGATATTCTATCCGGCCCGAGCGGCGTTGCGCGCTCGCATCTGTTCCAGAATATGCCTGCCCGAACCCTCGACATGGCGGGAAACGAGTTCGGCCGCCTTGTCGGCCTCTCCCGCCTTCACAAGCGCGATGAGTTCGCGGTGCTCGCGCATGATCGCGGCACGTCGCGCCAGCGTGAAATTGAAACGCCGGCTCACGGCTCGCAGCACTTCGCGATGCTTCCACCAAAGCTCGGCGGCGTGGCGGTTATAGTGCCGCTGGTACATCACCGTGTGGAAAGCGGTATCCAGCTCACTGTGCCTGAATGTGTCGGCGAAGTTGTTCTCTTCGATCAGGCCCTGGAGACGTTCGAGTTCGGCAATGTCCTCGCCGGTAGCCATATTCACAAACCATCGTGTCAGGGCTGGCTCGATCAGAACACCGATCTCGTAGATATCCCGGACAAAATCCTGATCAATGGGTCGGACGCGCGCCCCGCGGTTGGCGACAAAGGTGACAAAGCCTTCGCCGCGCAACAGCTGCAGGGCCTCGCGCACAGGATTGGTCGAAGTGCCGTGACGCCGGGCGAGATCGGTGACCACAAGCCGTTCGTTGGCGGCGAGCCGTCCTTCGATGATGTCTTCCCTGATCAATTCATAAAGCGAGGCGCCCTCGCTGGAGGCCCCGATGGGATCGGTCCCCACCGGTGGCATCGCTTTGAAGTCGCTTATTTCGGCCAAGGTCGGCTCCCCAATTTAATACATACCTTGCCCGATATCACACACGGATTTCGCAAACAATGTACGATCTGGCGCGTTGACAGGCAATCCATGATCTGAAAACGTACCAAGCGATCGAGAGGATACACTGAGCTGAAAGAAGCATCCTCGCGATCGAAACGAGCAAGGACCGCTTTGCTTTGGCGCAGGGCGGCATGGGAGAACCAGGGAGGATACCTATGACGAGAATTGCGCTCGGCAGTGCCGTCCTGCGCGGCACTGTCGCCACTGCTTTGATGGCATCCCTGACGTCTACATCGGCGCTGGGTGCACCGCCGGTTGACCTGAGCAAGTGGTCGCCGGAATATGTACGCTCGATTGCGGGCACACAGGATTTTGACACGGCGGCCGATTGCGCCAAAGTCACCCCGCTCGACTACAAGGGGCGACTGACTTTCTGGTATCAGGGCGTGTTCGAGGGCGACCCCGACCTCCTGCGCCAGTACTACAAGGAATTCTTCGAGACCTTCCGCAAGACATATCCGAACATCCAGCTCGAGGAACAAGCCCTCACCTATAACGACCTTCTCGACAAGTTCCGCACCGCGCTCCTGGGCAATGCCGCGCCTATGGCGGTCCGCCTGCAAATCCTGGGTGGTACCGAATTCGCCTCAAAGGGCTATCTGCAGCCGCTCAAGCCAGAGGACGTGGGGTATTCGACCGAGGATTTCTGGCCCGGCGCCATGAAGGCAGTGACCTGGGAGGGCGTGACCTACGGCATTCCGACCAACAACGAGACGATGGCGTTCATCTGGAACGCCGACATCTTCAAGCGTGCGGGCCTCGATCCGGACAAGGCTCCGGCAACCTGGGAAGACGTCGTCAAATATTCCAAGCAGATCCACGACAAGCTCGGCATTGCCGGCTACGGTCTCGTGGCTCGCAAGAATGCCGGCAATACGCCGTACCGCTTCATGCCACAGCTATGGGCCTATGGCGGCGGCGTCTTCGACGAAGCCACGGCAAACCCGACCTATGAGCAGGTCCAGCTCGATAGTCCGCAGAGCAAGGCAGCGCTGCAAGCCTCCTACGACATGTATGTTCGCGACAAGTCGGTTCCGGTTTCGGCACTCACCAACCAGCAGGCCGATAACCAGCCCCTGTTCGTAGCCGGCCAACTCGGCATGATGATCTCGCACCCGTCCGATTACAACGTCATGCTCGACCTGCAGAAAAAGGCGACGGGCACCGACAAGGACAAGGCGCAGACTGTCATCGACAACATGCGCTACGGCCTGATCCCGACTGGTCCCGACGGCAAGCGCGCCGTCGTGTTCGGCGGCTCGAACATTCACATCCTGAAGCCCGAATATGTCGAGGGCGGCAAGGTAGACGAGCCGGCTGCGAAAGCTATCATCTGCATGTGGACGAGCCCTGAATGGTCGCTGAAGATGGCCTACGCCGGATCAAACCCGGGCAACCTCAACGGCTTCAAGACCAAGTGGATGAAGGAACGTCTGGACAACATCAAGTTCCTCGACGTCACCACCTCGATGCTGCCATACGGCATCCCGTTCCCAGCGCTGCCGCAGGCCCCCGAGATCATGAACATCATCATCCCGGACATGCTGCAGAATGCCCTGACCGGAGCGATGACCGTCGACGAGGCAGCGGACGACGCGGCCAAGAAGGTAAAAGACGTGATGGGCGGACTCTAGTGCAGGCCTGACCTACGACCTGACCGGCTGCGCCGCTGGCGCAGCCGCCTCGTTCCGAAGAATAAGGGCACGCCACAAGTGACGATCGTGACCGGCAAGGCCGAGGCTCGCCGAAAATTGCAACCTGGCAGGTCCGGCGCGCTGCGGAAGATCTGGGCGCATCGCGCGGACTACGCGTACGTGCTCCCAGCGATCGCCGTGATGCTCATCGTCATCGCCTATCCGATCTACTACACGATCGAGCTGTCGTTCTTTAAGACACCGCCTGGTCTGCAGCTCCGTGACAAGAGCTTCATCGGCTTTGACAACTACACGACCATCCTCACCAGTCAGGTGTTCTGGAAAGTCACCTGGAACACACTGATCTGGACACTGGGGTCAACTTTCATCTCCTTTGTCCTGGGGTTTGCCACAGCGCTGGCGCTCCACCGCGACTTCATCGGCCGTGGTGTCTTGCGCGCTATCCTGATCATCCCTTGGGTCATCAGCGCAGTCGCCGCCTCCTATATCTGGAAGTGGATCTACCATTCGGACTTCGGGATCATCGGCGCGGTGCTGGTGGGCCTCGGAATGGCCGACCAGCCGCCGAATTTCATCGACAATGTCAGCACGGTGCTGCCCTCCCTCATCGTCGTCAATATCTGGCGCGAGTTTCCGTTTGCCATGATCATGATGATGGCCGGCCTGCAGACAGTCCCCGACCAATTGCTGCGCGCCGCAAAAGTCGACGGTGCCAATGCATGGCAGCGCTTCTGGCACGTCACCTTCCCGCACTTGCGCAACGTTTCGGTGGTGACGATGCTGCTGCTCGCGGTGGCCAACTTCAATTCCTTCATCATCCCCTGGATCATGACCGGCGGTGGGCCGTCGAACGCATCGCACATCTGGATAACCCACATTTATGAGCTCGCCTTCGGACGGCAGCGCTGGGGCGTGGCATCGGCCTATTCGGTGCTCCTGTTCCTCACACTGATGACGCTGGGCTACTTCTACGTCCGTGCGTTAAGCGGCAACGAGCGGAAAGAGGGGAGCGCATGAGCACGATTGCCGAGACAGCACCTCGAGCCCAGACCCGTCGCCGCATGCGCGTCGACGGATGGCGGTGGGCCGGGCGCATATTCCTCGTGTTCATGCTGCTTTATACTGCGTTGCCGATGATCTGGATGCTGATCACCTCGATCAAGTCCGGGTTCGCGGCGACGCAATTCCCGCCGCAATGGTGGCCGGACGAGCCTACCCTCGCCAGCTACCAGAAACTGCTCGATCCGCAGAACAGCGTCGGCCAGGACTTCCTCCGCTTCTTCTGGAACAGCCTTTTCGTGTCGACCGTCACGACAATCCTTTCGGTGATCGTGGCTGTCCCTGCGGCCTACGCGTTTTCGCGCTTCAGTTTCCCCGGCCGGAATTTCCTGTTCTTTGCCGTGCTGCTGCGCAACATGTTCCCGGCGGTGATCTTTCTCGTGCCACTCTTCATCCTGATGCGCGCGATCGGTCTGATAAACACGCATGGCTCGCTGATACTCACCTATCTCACCTTCGGCCTGCCGCTGGCGATCTGGCTGCTCAAGGGCTTTTACGACAACATCCCGGTGCAGCTTGAGCAGGCGGCGCGCATCGATGGCGCAACACGGTTCCAGGCCTTCATCATGATCGTGATGCCGCTCTCGACGCCGGGAATCATCGCCACCGCAATCTATTCCTTCATCGGCGCCTGGAACGAGTACATCTACGCCTACACCTTCCTCTCCAAGAACGAGCAGTTGACCCTGCCGGTCGGCATCCAGCGCTTCTTCTCGGAAAATACGACGGACTTTCCGGGCCTGATGGCGGCCAGCTTCATGATGAGCGTGCCCGTCGTGGTGCTGTTCCTGGTCCTGCAACGATACTTTGTACGCGCCCTTACAGAAGGCGCGGTCAAGCACTAGGGAGTTGCCGATGGCCCACGTGGTCCTCCAAGATCTCGTCAAGAGCTATGGCAGCTTCAAAGCTGTCAACCACGTCTCGCTGACGGTCAATGACGGCGAGTTCGTTGCGCTCGTCGGCCCTTCAGGCTGCGGCAAGACAACCACGCTCAATCTCGTCGCCGGGCTGACCCCGATCACAGCGGGCGACATCATCATCGGCGAGCGGGTGGTCAACGACCTCGACCCCAAGGACCGGGACATCGCAATGGTGTTCCAGAACTACGCGCTCTACCCGCAGAAATCGGTCTACAAGAACCTGGCGTTCCCGCTTCAGATGCGCAAACTCCCCAGGGACGAGATCGACAAGAAGGTCAAGGAAGCGGCGCGAGTGCTCGACATGACGCACCTGCTCGAGCGCAAGCCGCGCGAACTCTCGGGCGGGCAGCAGCAGCGTGTGGCCCTTGGCCGTGCCCTCGTTCGCGACCCCGCCGTGTTCCTCATGGACGAGCCACTGTCTAACCTCGATGCCAAACTGCGCGTGCAGATGCGGTCGGAGATCAAGCGTTTCCACCAGGACCTCAAGGCGACGATCATCTATGTGACGCACGACCAGCTCGAAGCCGTGACCATGGCCGACAAGATGGCGGTGATGAATGGCGGTTACCTGCAGCAATACGATTCACCGGCGCAGGTCTTTGCCCATCCGGTGAACATGTTCGTCGCCAGCTTCATCGGCAGCCCGGCGATGAGCCTTATTCCGCTGCAGGCCTCGACGGCAAACGGCAACACGGTGTTGACCGGCGCCGAGGGCTGGCGCCTTGAGCTCTCGCCGCGCAATGCCCAGAAGGTGGCTAGAGCAACGACCAAGAAAGTCGTGCTCGGCGCACGTCACTCGACGATCAAGCTCCACAAGAGTGCGCTGCCAGGCAGCGTCCCGGCCAAGGCCTACACGGTGGAGCCGACCGGAGACGTCACCTTCGTGCAGGCGTTCCTGTCCGGCGCCATTGTCAACGTCAGCGTGCCGCCAAACGTTGCCGTCGCGCCCGACGAGCAGATCTGGCTCGAGTTCGACCAGGAGCGGATGCATCTGTTCGACGGCGAAACTGAAATGGCCCTCAAGGCCAACTGACATAGAGCGAATGCGCATGAAACGTGGGCGCGGATGACTGAGAAGCTTAAGATCACCGCGATCAAGCCCTATCCGGTGTGGGTAGGAACGCGCAACCAGATGCTCGTCAAGGTCGAGACCGACCAGGGCATCTTCGGCTGGGGCGAGAGCGGCTTGAGCGGTCGCGAGAGGGCCGTGGCCGGCGCGGTTGAGCACTATCGCGAGTTTCTCATCGGCCGCGACCCGATGCAGATCGGGCGGATCTGGCAGGAAGTTTACCGCAGCCAGTACTTCGAAGGCGGGCGAGTCCTTCAGGCGGCAATTTCCGCCATCGACATCGCCCTTCACGACATCAAGGGCAAGGCGCTGGGGGTGCCGGTCTATGAGCTGCTCGGCGGCAAGCAGCGCGACCGCATTCCCACCTTCGCCTCGACCGGCGACGAGGCCGAGGGCGATGTTGCCATCGAACGGGCCCGCGAACTTCGCGCACAGGGGTGGCAGGCGATCCGCTTCTTCCCCTTCGGGCAAAACAGCAAGGACATCTTCGAGCCGCGCGAGTCCATCGGCGCTACCGCGGGTATGCTGAACAAGGCGCGCGAGGCGCTGGGCGACGACGTGGTCCTCGGCCTCGACTATCATCATCGGCTGTCGGTGGCAGAGGCCGCGAGCTTCTGCAACAAGCTCGGTCGCGGCGCGCTTGATTTCCTCGAGGAGCCGATACGGGACGAGACGCCGGAGGCCTACGAATCGCTGCGCACGATGACCGACATCCCCTTTGCCATAGGCGAGGAATTTGCCAGCAAGTGGCAGTTCCTGCCCTACATCGAGCGCGGCATCCATCAGTTCAACCGGATCGATGTTTGCAATGTCGGCGGGCTCACCGAGGCGATGAAAATCGCTGGCTGGAGCGAGGCGCACTATGTGGACCTGATGCCGCACAATCCCCTTGGTCCCGTGTGCACGGCCGCGACCGTGCATCTCGCTGCCGCGGTACCCAACTTCGCGTGGCTCGAAACCAGGGCGCCCGAAACGAAGCTGGGCTTCGACAATTCCGACTTCTTCCCCGTGCAACCACGGCTCGACGGGACCGATTACCCGGTCGGCGATCTGCCGGGGCTCGGCGTCGAGGTCAACGAAGTTGCGGTCCAGGCGCAGGGTTTGCGTTTCTGGGAAGCGCCTCACCTTAGGCGCCGCGACGGTTCTGTTACGAACTGGTAGTTCCATTCAATCGGAGTCCACAATGACGCACACGTCCGACATTACGCGGCCGCCTAAAGACCTGATCGACGCGCTAAGGGAGATCGGCGCCGCGACGGTTGCCGGCACGCTTGGCCACATGGGCTTCCGCAATCCGCACATGGTCGGTCCGGTGGCGCAAAACCACGGGAAGTCGATCGTCGGGCCGGCGCTGACGCTGCAGTTTCTGCCGCAGCGGCCGGACCTGTTCACCGAGGGAGAATATGCCGATCCGGAGACCCAACTTCACCGGCACGTGCTCTACCACGCGCAGGAGGGCGATGTGGTCGTGGTCGACGCGCGCGGCGACATGAGCTCGGGCGTCTTCGGCGATATGATGTCGACTTATTTCAAGGGCAGGGGCGGGGCGGGTATCGTCATCGATGGGTGCATGCGCGACCGGCCCAATGTCGAAAAGCTCGACCTGCCCCTATGGCTGCGCGGCTGGACGCCAAATTATCACGTGCAGACCAGCATCTATCCCAATGCCGTCAACGTTCCGATTGCCTGCGGCGGTGTCACGGTGATCCCCGGCGACATCATCGTCGCCGACGACGACGGGGTGGTGGTGCTTCCCGTCGTGATGGCTCCGAAGGTGATCGAAGAATCACAGAAGCATCACGATTGGGAGGAGTTCTCGCGAGCGAAGCTCATGGAGGGCGGTCCGTTGCAACGCTACTATCCGCTGCATGACGATGCCCGCGGAGAGTACGAGGAGTGGCGCAAAACAAATCGCCTGGAGAACCCGAGTTAGTCAGCAGGCCTTGGCGATCAGTTTTGCCAGGCAATCGGCAGCCTCGGTCCCCGGCACGCCGAGCTCTCTGACACTGTCCATGTGGTTGCGGTTCGTGAGCACACGCGACGTTACCAGCGACCCCTGCCGCAGCAAGCTCGCTATGAATCGATCGGCTTGCTGATGGAAAGGTGGCGTCTCATTGGCTCCGACCAGAACCGTCGCCTTGGTTTGAGGATCATGCCGACAGGCGAGCGGCGTGAACATGGCGACTTCCTCGTCGGTTATTCCAATCTCGTTGGCGAGAAAGGAATCCTGGAGCGGTTTCAAATCGTAGAGCCCGCTCAGCAGAAGGGCTGCCCTCACATTCGAGGAGGTATGCGCGCCGTCGAACAGGAACGTTGCAAGATGTGCTCCTGCCGAATGACCACTGACAGTCAGGGCCGTCGGGTTTCCACCATGATCGGCGATGTTGGCCAGGACCCACTGCTTGGCGCGGCGCACCTGGTCGACGATCGTCGCCATTCGGACCTTGGGCATCAGAGCATAATCAAGGATGACGGCAATGGCCCCGGCCTGGGTTATCGTCGTCGCCATGTATGAATAGTCGCGCTTGGAGAACATTCTCCAGTAGCCGCCATGGACAAAGATGTGCACCGGAAGCGCCGTTCTTTTGCACGCGGGAAAGAACAGGTCCATCGTCTCGGTCGGATCTGGTCCGTAGGCCACGTCTGCGGCCATCGCAATGGCGGCGCGGGCGGCCTCGCTGCGGTCAACAATGTCCTGCACGATTTGGTCAAAGTCAGCAACGTGGTCGCGGATGCGAAAGGGATCGCCTTGCATTCTTCTTCTGCTCACATGCTGACGGCGAGGTATTTCGCCTCCATGAACTCGGCAATGCCGTGATGCTGCCCTCCCTCGCGGCCGAGCCCGCTCTGCTTGACGCCGCCGAAGGGGGCTGCAGGATCAGACATCAGCCCGCGGTTGAGAGCGATCATCCCGGCCTCGATCCGGGAAGCCACCCGCATGCCGCGCGCCAGATCGCGCGTGTAGATGTAGGCAGCAAGCCCATATTCGGTGTCATTGGCGCGTGCGATGACCTCGGCCTCGGCTTCGAAGCTCGAGATTGGCGCCACCGGCCCGAATATCTCCTCATGCGCCATCTTTGCGTCGCCCGGCACGTCGCGAAGCACCGTCGGAGGATAGAAGAAACCGCGTCCGGACAGCACTGAGCCACCGCACAAGACCCGCGCGCCTCGTGCGACCGCGTCGACGACAAGGCGGTCTATCTTCTCGACCGCCTTCTTCGTGATCATGGGCCCGCATTCCGTGTCCGGGTCGGTGCCGGCGCCGACCTTGAGCGACGACATCCGCTTCTCGAGGCCCTCGGAGAAGGCTTCGTAGATGCCAGATTGCACGTAGAGGCGGTTTGCAGCCGTGCAGGCCTCGCCGGCGTTGCGCATCTTGGCCACCATTGCGCCATCGAGCGCTGCTTCGAGATCGGCGTCGTCGAACACAATGAACGGTGCGTTGCCGCCGAGTTCCATGGAACACGAGACCACATGCCTGGCAGCCTCTGCCAGCAGAGCGCGACCCACACCCGTCGAACCGGTGAAGGAGAGTTTGCGCACCCGCGGATCGGCCAGCATGGCGGCTGTCAAAGGCCCGGGACTGGAGGTTGTCAGGACGTTGACCACCCCCGGCGGAACGCCTGCGTCCTGGTAGAGCGCGGCTAGCGCGTAGGCGGTAAGCGGGGTCTCACTGGCCGGCTTCAGGATCACCGTGCATCCAGCGGCAAGTGCCGGCGCGATCTTGCGCGTCGCCATCGCGGCAGGAAAATTCCAGGGCGTGATCAGGACGCAGATGCCGATTGGTTCGTAGTCGACCACAATGCGATTGGTGCCGGAAGGCGCAGTACCGAATTCACCGGTAATGCGAACGGCCTCCTCGGCATTCCAGCGGAAAAATTCCGCGGCGTAAGCGATCTCGCCTCGGGCATCCCGCAGGGCCTTGCCGTTTTCCAATGCGATGAGAGTAGCCAGTGCCTCCGATCGTTCCGTCATCAACTCAAAGCAGCGTCTGAGGATCTCGGAACGCTTTCGCGGCGACGTTGTCCGCCAGCCATGGGCCGCCTTGGCAGCGGCGTCAACGGCGGCGGCCGCGTCCTCCAAGGTCGCATCGGGTACGGCAGCGATGACGGCTTCCGTCGAAGGATCGATGACCGGAATTACCCTGCCATCCGCGGACTGCCGCCATTGGCCGTCAATATACAGCCCGTGCGAAATCGTGTGGAAGTCGCTGACGCCCTGATCATCCGACAGAACCTGTGAAAACGTGTTCATCTCGATATTCCCGATTGTTTACATGACGCAGCTGGCGAGGTCGCCATCAAAGGCGGCCTGGACCAGGCGTCGCATGGATCCCAAATCGAATGGCCGCGGATTGTTCTTGATGAGGCGCTCGATACCGATCGCTTGTTCCGCCGTCCAATCGAGCTTGTCGGCAGGCAGCCCTAGCTCGGCCAACGTGGGGATGATCCCGATTGCCCCAAACAGCCGACTGACCTCGCCAATGGTCGCGTCGGCCAACTCTTCGGGCCTCCGGCCTTTTCCATCGAGGCAGAGCGCGCTGGCGATCTCGGCCATCTCGGTCGCTGCGGCGGTTCTGTTGTACTTCATGACGTACGGCAGCATGGTGGCGACACCCATTCCGTGAGGGGTGTGGGTTATCGCGCCAACCGGGTATTGCACTGCGTGCGCTGCCGCCGTACCGGCCGTTCCGAACGCGCAGCCGGCTGCAAGTGCACCCATCATGACGTCGGCCCGGGCGTCCTCGTCAGACGGCTGGCGGTATGCCGTTTCAAGGCTTCGGCCAAGCAGCTTGATCGCCAGCAGGGCGAAATGATCGGTCAAAGCGGTTGTGCCGATAAAGACATGTTTCTGGGGAAGGCCGGGATCGGTCCCACGCCTGACGGCGGTGAAGGCCTCGATTGCATGCGTCAGCGCATCGGCGCCTGCGATCGCTGTCAATGCCGGCGGGCATGTCATCGTCAGTTCAGGATCGCAGATGGCCGCGGCCGCGATCAGGTACGGGCTGGAGATGCCGACCTTCAACGTGCGATCCGGATCCGCGATCACGGCAACCGGGGTGACTTCAGAGCCGGTGCCGGCTGTCGTCGGCACCGCGATCAGCGGCAGTGTCGGGCCGGGCACCTTGAACTCACCGTAGTAATCCTGGAGCTGACCGCCGTGACTGATGAGCAACGCCGCGCATTTGGCCATGTCGAGACAACTGCCGCCGCCAATGCCGATCACCATGTCGGGCGCGAACTTCCGTGCTTCCTCGACGCAGACGGCAACGGTGTCCCGGGGGACGTCGGGTAGCACACGGTCATGCACCAGGACGTCTATCGAGGCGGCTCGCAGCGCCGCGACGATCTCTCCGAACGGGCCCGTTGCGGCAAAACGTTCATCGGTGCAGACGAGTGCGCGACGCCCGAGCCTGGCTGCGACAACCGGGATGACGTGGCGTTGGCCCTTCCCGAACAGGATTTCGCGCGGCAGCCTTATGGCAGCGAAAAGGCTCATGATCTGCATCCTGTGATGATGTCTGGAAAGGCCGCGGGGGCGGCACGCTGTTCCAGCAGGGCCACCGCAAGTGCCATTGCTTTGTCTCGAAACGGCCTCAAATTATATCCTCTATAAAATCGTATAGGATATAGGATTGCATTAATCGGAGCATCGTGTTAGCAACTCGATGTGTCAAGAGGCAAAACATGCAGGCCATGAACTTACTCAATGCGGACGATACGAACCTCGGCGGGCGTATCCAGCGCTCCAGCAGCCTGGTTGAGGACGTCTACGAAGCGATTTTTGCGCAACTCATGTCGTTGAAGATTGCGCCGGGTTCCCGGATCACGGTCGACAGTCTGGTCAAGGAGTTCAACGTATCCCACACGCCGATCCGCGAGGCGCTCGGCCGGCTCGAAGGCGAAGGCCTGGTGCTGAAGACGCATCTGATCGGTTACCGCGCTGCGCCGCAGATCACGAAACGGCGGTTTGACGAACTTTATGAGCTTCGCCTGCTGCTCGAACCTCATGGCGCAGCCAAGGCAGCCGCGCTCATGGACGAGGTAAAGCTCGCGCAACTTCAGAAGTCGGCCGGCGTCATGGCGCGCCGTGAAGGCAAGGACGAGCGCCTGCGGTATTCCAACTTCGCCCGCCAGGATGCCATTTTCCATGACAAGGTCATGGAATTCGCCAACAACGAACTCGTGCGTGAGACACTGGCGCACCAGCATACCCACTTCCACATATTTCGCCTGATGTTCCATTCGCGCGTCACCGAGGAGGCGCTTGACGAGCATGAGGCTATTCTGGCCGCTTTGGCTGCGGCCGATCCTGCCGCTGCCGAGCAGGCGATGCGTCGCCATATCGAGCATTCCCGCGACCGTTTGTTGCTGGCGTTCGACTGAGACTGTCCCGATGTCCCCGTCCCCGCAGTCGACGATCATCACGCAGGCCAGTGCCAACGAATACTACTTCCCCGATTCACCCTTCTAGAAACTCAACCCCACCGGGCAAGTACAGGTCTGGCCCGGCCGTTGTCACAGGAAAGGAAGTACCATGCCAGGCAAAAAGATCCTGATGCTGACCGGTGAATTCACCGAGGAATACGAAATCTTCGTCTACCAGCAGGCGATGGAAGCGGTGGGCCACACCGTTCATGTCGTGTGCCCAGACAAAAGCGCCGGAGACCTGATCAAAACATCGCTGCACGACTTCGAGGGCGATCAGACCTACACCGAAAAGCTCGGCCACTATGCGCTGATCAACAAGACCTTCTCCGACGCTGAGAAGCAGCTGGATCAATACCACGCCGTTTACTGTGCGGGCGGACGTGGCCCCGAATACATCCGCACCGACAAGCGCGTACAGGCGATGGTGCGCCACTTCCACGAAACCAAGAAGCCGATTTTCACGATTTGCCACGGCGTGCAGATCCTGATCGCGGTCGACGGTGTCGTGCGTGGCAAGAAGGTCGGCGCACTGGCGGCATGCGAGCCGGAGGTGACGCTTGCGGGCGGCACCTATATCGACCTGTCTCCAACGGAGGCTTATGTGGATGGGACGATGGTTTCGGCAAAAGGTTGGACGGCGCTTGCAGCGTTCATCCGCGAATGCCTGAAGGTGCTGGGGACGGAAATCCGCCACTCGTAGACCTTTGCTCCGGCGCATCCAAAAAGGGTGCGTCGGTTCCTTTGCTGCGGAGGAAACTTGTCACCGCCAATTCGGCTTCGGATCATAAAGCACCTGCATCACGAACTGCGGGAACAGGTTTCGACGTCGTCTTCGAGGCAACGGGAAACAGCCGTTCGATGCAGTCTGCCTTTGCCTATGTTGCCCATGGCGGCGTCATGGTGATGGTAAGCGTCGTGCCGGACGACATAACCTTCTCAGATCCAGAGTTCCACCAGCGCGAAATGATGCTGATCGGCAGTCGCAACGCGACGCGTGGGGATTTCCAGCACATCATTGCCTCGATCCGCGATGGAAAAATACCAATCGACCAGCTCGTCACCCACCGCACCACCCTGCGCGACAGCCCACGCGACATCGCAATCTGGGCGAAGCGGAAGTCTGGTCTGATCAAGGCCATTTCGACGTAGCGGGATCTGGCTGACGTCAGCAACACAATCAAGATATGTCATCGAGCCCTGGTGCTGCATTATGGGAGGGGGGAGTGGCTCGGTGACGCCAGGCTAAGCGTCGCGCTTGACGCGGTATTCGCTGTGGTTTTCCTCAGTGACAATTGTCCCTGCCGAACTGGCTTGGCGTTTCACTGATTGCAGCGGGCGCAGTTCTCGTCGCATACAAAGGTTGAAGCCGTGGAGCGACGATCCTTCCGGCACAAAACGTGTTCCATGCAAAGTCCACCGGGTATTCGCACCGCTTGAGTATCCGGCGTCGCTGCTCTATGTGATGCGTGATGATTGATGCGCACCAAGGAGGCGATATGAGAACCACTTTGGCAATCGATGACGACGTCCTGGTCGCGGCCAGGGCCATAGCGCGGCAGCAGGATCGCAGCCTCGGCGAGGTCATCACCGATCTCGCCCGGCGCTCGCTGCGCCGGCCTCAAGCCGGCGGCGAGCGCAACGGGATTCCTCTGCTGTCGCCTCGGCCGGATGCACCTCCTGTCACGCTTGAGACGGTCAACGCCTTGCGAGACGAACTGCCGTGACGTTCCTGCTCGATGTCAATGTGCTGATCGCACTGATAGATCCTGGCCATGTCGCCCATGACGACGCCCATGGCTGGTTCGAAGTGACCGGTAACGCGCCGCATGGGCTACGTGTCCCATCACCGAAAACGGCGTCCTGCGCATCGTCGGCAACCAAAGATATCCCAATTGTCCCGGCTCGCCCGCCGTCGTTGCGCAAATCGTTACCAAGTTGCGGGCCCTGCATGGGCACAGCTTCTGGCCCGACGATGTGAGCCTGGTTGGCTCTGGCGACATCGATGCAGCGAAAATCCTGACCTCGGCACAGGTCACCGATACCTATCTTCTCGCGCTCGCCAAGGCGCGTGGCGGCCAGCTTGCAAGTTTTGACCGCAAGCTGTCGGCGGCGGCCGTGAAGGGCGGGAAGTCTGCACTGCACCTGATTCCCACAAGGTAGACCACCGGGCTCTTTGGTCTGTTCCCGCAGTTTGAGAGGGCGTAGCCGCGCAGCACCATCAGGCCGTTGCGCTCAGGCGCAAACGCGCGACCGTTGGTCGAAGGCCACGATTGTCTCGATATACCGCCTCTCATCGAAAGCGGTTGTTACCTGGGCCCAGAAAGCCCGGCTCGGATTCTACACCGCGGGCACGATCCAAAGTCGCCTCAGCGTCGTTGGCCAGCTCGCGGTTCTTTCTGTTCCGGCCGCTTTTCCGGCGCCGGCCCTTTCGATGCTGCGCTCGCTGACAGTTGGATACGTGTGGATCGTCCCGACGCGGCTTGTGTCTGCCGCGCGACTGCGTTGTCGCCGATGGTTCAATGGGTCGGCTTTACCACGCCGGCCTCGTCGAAGGGATGAGGCGGCATGCCAGGAGCATCTGCCCCCCAGCATTGCAGCCACCCTTGTCCCGCATATCGGCGCGTTGTCGAACTGCCAAGGCCGTTTGTGCCCGTTTTTTGCGCAAACAGGATTTTAACCGTGTTGCCGGGCCGACCGGCGGGTCAAGCACCTCTGGGCACAAAATGCCTTCCTGGCCAGATGGCGCAGGTTGCCAGGTCGTTGTCGGTCAAAGTCGGCCAGAAACTCGCGGCGGTCCAAGGGCAGCAGGGCATTGAGAGGGTCGAAGGCTTCGGCACGTCGAACGACATAGGCAGGTGGGTCGAGCGAAGAGGTCAGTTGCCATTCGCGAGCGGCCCGAGAATTCGGACTCCCTGGCGGCGCGCGGCAAGTGCGAGCTTGCGATCGAGGGTGGCCAGCGGCAACTCGGTTTCGATTGCCAGCGCAAGATAGGCGGCGTCATAGGCGCTGAGCCCGTGCGAAGCCGCTAGCGTCAGCACCGCGCCGTCCGACCCGCCGCTCGCGTCCTCCAGTGGCAATCGGCGCAGCCGTGCCATGGTGGTGCAGCTTCGCCCGCCGCGATGCGGCCACGCCGCTCGGCAATCAGTACGACGTTACGCACCTCGTGCCAGAACAAGGAAGGGACAGGCGCCGTTGTTCCCGGCAATCGTCGCATCAGGGCGGTCGCCGCCTCGCTGTCTTCATCAGAAAGAATCCGCCATGGAAAGGTCGACAACGAAAGGCATCAGACGATGATCGCCATCAAGCGCGGCGCCCTTCATCGCGCCAGGCCCGAATTTCGTCCTGCGTCACGGGCTTGGCGCGGGCGCGGGCAGCGCTGATCTCTTCGATCACGGCTTCGACATCGTTGCGCCGTTGAATGCGCGACAGTTTAGCGATGGGATCGTTGCCGCGCGAAATAATCACCTCCTCGCCTGCTTCGACCCTTGAAAGCAGTTCCGAGAGATGCGTCTTGGCCTCGCCAACTTTCACCGTGATGGGCATTTCCTGTCCTTGTACGCGTCGGGGCCCTCGTGGCGAGCCGTGTTCATTGCCGTTGAGCTGAGTGTGGATTGCCCGACAATCGCTGTGCGCGACAATAGGCGCAATGCTGACGCTTGATCAAAGCTTGGTCAAGTCACTACGCCTGGACACTGCCGACCCCTCGCACGCCGCAAGGCGGGCCGTCTCTCAACAAGGTGAAATTGTTCCTTCTGGTGGAACGCGTTTCTGATCGTGCGCAGTATCTGGTTTTCGCAGATGCGGAGGCTTGCGCAACTTGTCGCGCTCAGCGCACTCCAGTGGATCGCGAGCGGCTATCTGGCCATAGTTTGCGGGGCATTCATCTTCTCCCTTGGGCGTCCGCGCTTGGGCGCGCAGCGCCGTCGCCGTGTCTGTTGCCGTATGACGACAACCTAATCACGCGATCCTGTCACCCATCTCTTCCCCAGGCCCGCGGCCCATCTGGACGGTTCGGCCTTGCCCCAATTGCCCTTTCAGCTGAAACGATTAGCGCGAAACGTTGCAAGCATGGGATGCGGATTGCCGGAGACGATTTCTTTGGCAAGCAATTCGCCGACGATCAATCCGAGCGTGGCGCCGCTGTGGCTAAAGGCGACGTGAAGACCGGCGACGGTCTCGACGGAGCCGAGCACTGGCTCGCCGTCGCCCGGGATGGGCTTCGGGCCAACTGCATAGGTAGCGAGTTCGAGCCGCGGATTGCCCTCGAGCACCGCACTAGCCTCGTCGAGCAGTCCTTTTATGGTCTTGTAGTGCACGGTGTAGGTGCCGTCCGAGTTGACCACGACTTCATCCTCCGACCATGCCGAATCCAAAACAAGTGCGCCATCCGGCGTCGGGCGCACCGCCACGCGCGGCGTATTCAGCACGGCACGGAGCTCGGTCTTGATCGGCTTGGTCGTCAAGAGAAGTGAAATCGGCGTAGCGTCGGGGATATGGACTCCGATCTCCGCAAGCATGACAGGCGTCGCTGGCCCAACGGCAAGGACCACTGTATCCGCCTTTAACGGCACACCGTCGGCAGTGACGACGCCACGCGCGCGACCACCTGTGGCATCTATCCGCACGCGTCCAGCGTCCCGAACAAGCTTACCGCCGCGGGAGCGGAATTCATTGAGCAGCAGATCGATCAGGCAGGGCAGGTCAACCCATCCTTCGCCAGGATTGAAGATGGCACCCTGCGGGGTGATTGCGCTGGCGTTGACGCCGGGCGTCACTGCACCGACTTCGGCAGGGCCGAGCAGAAGCGCGTGATAGCCAATATCCTGCTCCAGCTGGCAGATGGACGCGATCTGGTTCGCCTCATCATCCGCATCCCAGGTGAGGCCGCCGTCAAAGCGAAGCCACGACGCCGTTTCCGGCCTTGTGGCGGCCAGGGTCCGATAACGGTCGATGCCTGCAAGCCTCAAGCGGTGGTAGGCAGTGTCCGCACGTCGCGCTGAGTTCAGCCAGGAAAGTGAACGGCCGGATGCACCGTTGGCCGGCGCGCCGTCATTGACAATGGTTACATCAACGCCAAGACGAGCAAGGTGCAACGCGGAAGAAATACCGAAGATGCCTGCGCCGATAACAACGACATGGCGGGGCTTTGGGGATGCAGTCATAGAGAAATCCTTCTTCGCAGAAGACGGGCTGGGGGTTGTTGGATCGCTGCAGAGTGCGGCGGAACTAATAGTCGGTGAGCTTCTTCATGTAGCGCCGGCCCTCAAGCATTGGCCGGCCGCGCAGACCGGCCAGCTCGTAGGCAAAACGCCATAGAGTGTCGAAGAAGACCAAGGGCACGAGATAGGGTTTGATGTGTTCGGACATACCGCTGAGGTCGAGTTCCGCTCCATCGAGCACCAGGATGTTTTCCCGGCTGCCGTACTTGAAAAGGAAATCGCGGGCGCGTTCGGAAAGGCTCCGCGTTTCGTCCAAACCCAGCAAGACCACGAAGCAAGCGTCCCGGTCCACCACCTCAAATGGACCGTGAAAGAATTCGTTGGCGTGTATGGCTTGCGAGTCGAACCACTGCATCTCCATCAACACGCAGATGGCGTACGAATAGGCCGCACCATAGCTGGCACCGCCGGCCAGTGTGTAGATCGCTTTGCGCGGCGCGAAACGGGGTGCGAAGGCCTGAAACCGGGCGGCATAGGTCCGGTGCGCACGTTCGATCGCCGGCTGAAGATGGCTCAGGCTCATCAGCAGATCGGCGGTCAGCCCAGCATTCTCCCGAGCATCGATTAGGCCGGCCAGCAACGTGTAGAGCACGCCGTAATTGCTGCGGGCTGCATCGATCGGTTTGCCCGTCGTGTAGGAGGCCTGGTACGCCACAGGGTGGTCGACGGCGCGCGCGAGGGGCGATACCTGGTCAAGGGTCATGCCGATTGTCGTTGCGCCTCGATTTCTTGCGTGATTGGCCGCTCGGACGGTCTCCTTGGTGGTTCCGGTCTGCGAGCAAAGGACAACGAGCGTGTCAGGTCCCAACCGTCGCGGGTCTCGGCAGACGAACTCATCCGCGTTGTAGATGTCGCAGGCGAATGTGCCGCTGCGACGGTCGACGAAGTATTTGCCTGCCATCATGATCGAGAGCGAGCCGCCGCACGCCACGAGAAACAGGTGCGAAAACTGCCTGCCCGCCGTAGCGGTCAGGGTGCGTTCTACGTCGGCGGGAAGGGCGGAAATCATGAGGGTCCTCTTCTCGATGATAGAGCTTGGGCCGGCGCACAATTGACAAATGGCAGGCCATTGTGCGAACGTTCTCATATCCTTTAAACTGAAAGGCCTGCGATGGTCAAGATTGCCGCGATGGGCGACAACGTGGTCGATTGTTATCTCGCTCGCGGCGAGATGTATCCTGGCGGAAATTGCCTCAATGTCTCGGTCTATGTCAGCCGCTTCGGCGGGCAGTCGGCCTATGTTGGGGCGATCGGCAAAGACCGGGCAGGGGACTTGATCCACGCCGCACTCAAGTCCGAGCGCGTGGACGTCACCCGATTGCGGCGCCTTGAAGGGCCGACCGCCTATTGCCTCATAGGTCACCGAAACGCCGATCGGATCTTCCTGGACTTCGACCTCGGCGTCTCGATGTTCACGCCGACGCAAGAAGATCTGCATTTTCTCTCGGGCTTTGAGGCCGTTCACATTGGCCAATCCAGCGGGTTAGACCCATGGGTTGCTGCGGTATCGAGTAAAGCACTGTTATCTTACGATTTTTCAACGCGGCGGGACCCGGGACATCGACTCGAGATTGGGCCTCATTGCTATCTGGCCTCCGTCTCGGGTGATGGTCTCGACGACAATGAATTGGCTGCAATCGCATCCGAACTTCTTGCATGTGGTTCAAGGTGGGTTTTGGTGACTCGTGGTCGAGCCGGCGCCGTGCTTCACAGCGACACCGTCTCCTACCGCACCCCGGCGCAGCTGGTCGAACCCGTCGATACCCTGGGCGCGGGCGACACCTTCATCGCCAGAACGCTATTCGGCCTGCTTAAGGAAGAGGCGCCTCAGAATATTCTCCGCGATGCTGCAGAGGCGGCGGCTGCTACCTGTCAGTACTACGGCGCGATCGGCCATGCGGCAGCAATCGATATTGGAAAAATTACGGTGGAGATCCTCCGCGGAACGGCACAGGAAACCAGTCTAGCTGCGAAATTCTCCCGACCAATTGACGCGAGAAATGGACAATGCTAGACGAAGTGATAACGTTCTCATTCATCTAACTGAACGCCGCCCAGGAGCGTTTTGATGGATTAGACGTCGAGTGGGATCGCAGGCCGAGTTCGGCCAATCTTAAGAGGAGAAGACATGCAAACGAATTCAAGCAGGCGCCAACTGGTGAAATGCGGTCTGGCGCTGACTATCGCTCTTGTGACAGGACTTAGCACGTTGGCTGCATCAACGCAGGCAAAGGCGGCCACCAATCCCTACAACCTCATTGACCCTGCTGTGATCAGTGTCGGGACGATGGGCGATGCGAAACCCTATGTCTTCACCGACGCCAACGGCAACTTCACCGGCTTCGACGCTGAACTCTTCCGCGACGTGGCGCGCCGGCTCGGGTTCAAGGAGGAGCAGGTCGTTTTCACCGGCCAGGAATTCTCGGCGCTCCTGCCGTCTGTCGCCAACGGTCGCTTCGACGTCGCTGTCGCCGCCATCGGCACGACCGCGGAGCGCAAGAAGACAGTGGATTTTGGCGACGGCTATCTCGCCGGCTACCTGTCGATCATTTCGGCGGATCCGGCACTGACAAGTAATGAAAGCACCGCCGGAAAGCGCATCGGCGTGATCCAGGGGACGCTGCAGGAGATCTATGCAGAGAAGAATCTGAAGGGCGACATCGTCAAATTCCCCGACAACAACACTGCGGTGGCGGCGCTGAACAACGGAACGATCGATGGCCATTTCACTGACTATGAGTCGGCCAAGCAGTATGTGGAGCGCTATAAGAACCTGAAGATAACCATGAATGTGCCGTCCTTCGATGCGCCGGCCGGGTTCGTGGTCAAGAAAGGCAACGATGCCTTCCGCGAGGCGCTAAACAAGGCCCTGCGCGAGGCCATGGACGATGGCACCTGGAAACGGCTGCACGAGAAGTGGTTCCCGGGCACTCCGATGCCGGATCAATATCTGCCCAAGAAGTAAATTCGCGCGTATTTGTTATCGTTTCCGGCCGGACCCGTGAGCAACGGTGCCCGGCCGAGTTGTAGATGGACTTGATATGAGCTGGTTCGACACCTTCGCCCGCAGCTTCCTGGATTTCCAGGCGATGGCAGAAGTTCTGCCGAACATGGTGACGGTCGGCCTCAAGAACACCTTGATCCTGGCCCTTGCCTCGACGTTTTTCGGGACGCTGATCGGTATCGTACTCGCCGTGATGGGGATTTCCGAGAACCAGCCGCTGAAACTCCTTGCCCGAGTCTACACCGATATCTTCCGCGGGCTTCCTGCCATTGTCACAATCCTGATCATTGGCCAAGGCTTCGCGCGGTTGGGCCGAGATCTGTTCGGTCCATCGCCTTATCCGCTGGGCATTCTGGCGCTCAGCCTGATCGCCGGCGCCTACATCGGGGAGATTTTCCGCGCCGGCATTCAGAGCGTCGAGCGTGGTCAGATCGACGCCACGCGCACTCTCGGCATGACATATGGCCAAGGCATGCGCCTTGTGGTGATCCCGCAAGGCATCCGTCGCGTCCTGCCTGCACTGGTCAACCAGTTCATCGGCAATGTTAAAGACTCCAGCCTGGTCTATTTCCTTGGTCTGCTCGCCTCCGAACGCGAACTGTTCCGCGTCGGCCAAGACCAGGCTGTGCTGACCGGCAACTTGTCGCCGCTCTTGCTGGCCGGCGTGTTCTATCTCGTGATCACGGTGCCGCTGACCCATCTCGTCAACTACATCGACGCGCGCATGCGTGTCGGCAAACGAATCACCGCCGTGCAGAGTGGCCTCAAGGAAGTCACCGAGCTTGCCGAAGCCGTCGTGCCGGGCGCAGCGACGTTGCCCGCAGCACAGCCCATTCGCTTCAAGGGTGGGGGCATCGAGGTGAAGAATATCGACATGGCCTACGGCGCCGTCCAGGTGCTCCATGACGTCAGTCTGAAAGTGCAACCCGGGACCGTCACCTGCCTCATCGGTCCGTCCGGCTCGGGCAAGTCCACCTTGCTGCGTTGCCTCAACCGCCTAGTAGAGTGTCGAGCCGGTGACATTCTGCTCGATGGCGAAAGCATCTACAAACAGACCCCTGACCAGCTCCGGCGGCGCGTCGGCATGGTTTTCCAGCAGTTCAATCTGTTTCCCGACCGCAGCGCGCTCGCCAACATCACTCTGGCGCTGCGCAAAGTTAAACGCATGTCGCGCGAGGAGGCTGAGGGCGCGGCCTTAGCCAGGCTGCATGAAGTCGGACTGCTGGAGCGCAAAGATCATCGGCCGGCCAATCTCTCGGGCGGGCAACAGCAGCGGGTGGCCATCGCGCGTGCGCTCGCCCTCGAACCCGAAATTATGCTGTTCGACGAAGTCACCAGCGCGCTCGATCCGGAATTGGTCAAAGGCGTCCTGAACTTGATGGCCGATCTCGGTCGGGGCGGGATGACGATGGTGGTCGTAACACACGAGATGAATTTCGCCCGCAAGGTCGCGAACCAGGTCGTATTCATGGACGAGGGGCGGATCGTCGAGGCAGGGCGACCGGAGGACCTTTTCGACAATCCGCAGAGCCCGCGTCTTCGGCGCTTTCTGTCGGAGGTGCTGTGATTCAAATGGTGTGCGCAACGGCGGGTGCTGCGGTGTTCGGCCTTGCGGGGCGTGCCTAACTGCCGCTAGTTCGTCGCCACGACGTTGCATGGTCGGCGGGACTTGCTGGGTGACTCAAAGATCCAAAAACGCAACTATCATCGAAGTCGCTCGCCGGGCTGGAGTGAGCTCTGCCACGGCTGGGCGCGTTCTTGGTGACTACGGCTACAGCAGCCCTGAGGTCCAGGAGAAGGTGCGCGCCGCAGCAGCTGCGCTGGGTTATCGCCCCAATCGCCTGGCCAAAGGTCTGATCACCGGTAAGACGCAGACTATCGGAGTTGTCGTGGGCGACATCGAAAGCCCATTCTATGCAAGCGTGCTGCGCGGAATAGGGGACGTCGCGCGCCGTGGCGGCTTCGGGGTTATCGTTACGAATAGTGACGAAAATGCCGAACTCGAGCGAGAGGCGGTGCAGCTGCTGTTGGAAAAGCAGGTCGATGGTTTAGTCGTCTCATCGACCTTCTTGGACAAGCCGGATCATCTTCGTGACGCAGTCGCGGCCGGCTGTCCCGTCGTGCAGTTCGATCGCATCGTGGCGGGCATGGAAACCGATTCGGTCGTGGTCGATAACGTTTCTGTAACGCGTAGCAGCATAGCGGCGATCATCGCCGCCGGACACAGCCGCATCGGAATATTGGCGGAACTCGGGCCGGACCAACGCGATGATGTTGGCTCCTTTGTGACGAACGCTGATCTCTCCAGCTCCGACGTTCGCTACCATCATCCAAGCTGGCAACGATTGTTGGGTTATCTCGAAGCCCATCGCGCTGCGGGCATTTCGCCGGATCCGCAGTTGATCCGCCGCGTGGCGGTCTATTCCAGCGAGGCAGCACGAAAGGAGGCACTCGATCTACTGACAATGCGCAATGCGCCGTCCGCCCTGTTTACCGCGGACGGTGTGATGTCGACAGGCGTTCTGGAGGCGACATCCGCACTGAAGCTTGCGATTCCGGGAGAGGTTTCGCTGCTTTGCTTCGACGATCTCGACTGGATGCAGTTCGTGGCCCAAGGTATCACAGCCATCGCGCAGCCGGCGCATCTGATCGGGGCGACGGCAGCCGAGCTTCTCTTGAAGAGGCTGGCTGGCGACACCGCACCGTTTGAACACCGTGTCCTCGCGGGTCGCCTGGTGAACCGTAATTCGATTGCGGTTCATCTCAACCGCAACGCCCCTGATCCGGCCGCGACGGTGTAGCTGGAGCCGAATTGCCGCGCCTCTTTGTGCCGAGGTCGATCCCATGCAACGGCTGAATGATAGCTCAAGCGTATTGCTGGGTAGGACTTTTGTCGCTTGCGATGCCCAGCGTGAGCTGCGCCAGAAATGGGGCAAGCCCATCCGGGTTCCGAAACCTAATCACTTGCGGTCGCAGTAGTATGGCTTGGTCGTTGAACGCATAGGCTGCCCGATTTCGTTCCGCGATGGGTAGAATTAGAGATCAAGCAAAATGTCGCCTTGTGGGCGGCTGCAGCACGCCAGGATATAGCCTGCCGATTTGTCCTCCAAGGTCAGTCCGCCTAGGTCATCCATGACGACTTCGCCGGACAGCTTGGCGATCCGGCACGTACCGCAAACTCCCTGCTGGCAAGCGGTTGGGACATAGACGCCACATTGGCGCGCCGCTTCCAGCAGGGTCTCTCCGGGCGCGCAGTGATATGCAAGGCCGGAGCGGGCGAAGCGGACCGAAGACGAAACCTTTGAATCCGATAGCGAACGCGAAATGTTGCCGCCCCCGAAGCTCTCCTCATGATACTGTGAAGGGGCGAGCCCGATTGCATCGAGGCAGCTGCGTGCAGCCTTCATGTAGGATTCCGGCCCACAGGCGAAAACTGTGCGGCTATGGAGATCGGGAACCAAGGTCACGAGCATCTCATTGTTAATTCGCCCGGTTGGACCCGTCCAGGCCGGGTCTCCGTGACTGCAAATGCAAGTCACATGAACATTGGGAAAGCGAGCGGCAAGTGCGTCCAGTTCGAGCCGAAAAATGATGTCGTCCGGCGTTCTCGCACTATGAATGAAGTGGATCTCCTGGTCGGCTGCGCGGTCGGTAAATGCCCGCAGCATTGACATGACGGGAGTTATCCCGCTGCCACCTGAGAGGAAGAGGGACTTTGCATGCGGCAGATCGTCGAGATTGAACGAGCCGAGCGGGCCTTCGATTTCGATCCCATCGCCTGGCCTGAAATTGTCATGGAGCCAATTCGAAACGAGCCCGCCCGGCGTCCGTTTCACGGTAATCTGAAGGTCGAGCGGTCGCGTCGGTGGTGACGAAACAGAGTAGGAGCGCGTCACTGCGGCACCGTCGATCCTCAGGTGCACCAGAACATACTGGCCAGCGCTGAAGCAGAACATCCGATCAGAAGCGGGTGTGAGAACGAAGGTTTTCACATCGTGCGTTTCGTCGATCACGCGCCGGCAGAGCACAAGCTGCGGTGTGGTCTGTGCCCGTTGCCGGTGACGCTTTGTTGGGACGAAGCCGGAGGCTGCAAAGGCCGCGTATGCATTCATCAGTCAACTCGGGTTTGAAGTCGAGCCAACATGCCACTTCAAACCCCGCTGAACAGCCGCGCAATCCTGCCTTTATGATCGGTAATTTCGATTAGACTTCCAGTGACATCACAGCAACCTGGAGAGCTCGGATGCCTTTGCGAATAATTGGTTCGTGTTTGCGGCGCGCGAGTATCGCGGTGTGGACTGGCTGGTGCAGCGTCGGCGCTCCCTCGACGAGGAACGATGGGAGCTCCGCAGTGAACCTGCGCGCATCGTCGCTACGCATATAACAGGTGCCGCCCGTTCGTCGGAGCATGATCTCCGCCAGAGTTTCCGATCCCGTCGAAAGCCGACAGATCGCCAGCTCGGCCAGCAGCTCTGCGTGCGTCTTTTCCAGCACGGCGGTGTAGCCCGGGCGAATGTAGGTTTCAGGGTCGACGTCGGACAGCGTTCTGGCAGCCGACGAAACCATCACATATTCCTCGACCATCAGATGTTCGTAGGCGATCTCAGGCAGGTAGCGAGGAGCATAAAGGACGGCGATATCCAGATTTCCCATGCTTAAGTCGCTGACCATCTGGTTCGAATAATCCGACTCGACATGGATCGAGGATTTTGGAAGGGCCTGGCACAATGTCTCGACCCATCCCGGCAGAACCGACCGGGTCATGCCTACCTGTGCGGCGATGCGCAAGGTGCCCTCGAACCGGTTGAACGCTCGCACGTCGTGTCGAGCTTGCGACCAGGTCGACAGCAGGGATCTGGCGTAGGCTTCGAACCGCCGTCCTGCGGCTGTCGGCTCAGCACCGGCGCGCCCGCGCTGGAAGAGCTCGGACCCGATCGCGCTCTCCAGATTCTTGATCCGGGTGCTGATCGTCGACTGGGTCAATCCCAACCGCTCGGCGGTGCGATTGAAATTTCGCGACTCGATGATGTCGAGAAAGGTTTCGATGTGATCTAGCTGCACGTGACCTCCAATCGAAAAAGTCGATCATATTGCGCTGGATCATAAGCTTGATCAAACAATACTCAAGGCGGAAGCTGCATGGGAGAAATCGGCCGGCAGCATCGACCAGGCTGAAGCTACGGAGCTGAGCAACGTGTTCATAGTCGACTGCGATTGTCACAATTACTGGTCAAGCGCCACTGTACTGGAGCCCTACCTTTCCGGCCTGTGGAGGGACATGTTCGTCGAAGGCGAGAAGACAGGTCCCGTTGGCGCCTTCCCGCATGGCCATCGTCCCTGGTTTCATCCGCAGGACTTCTCCCGCAAGGACGTCCGTCCGAAAACGGAAGCCGACAACTATCTCATCATGAAGGAGAAGCACCTCGACAAGTACAAGGTCGACGTGGCGATCCTGACCGGCGACGAGCCGATCGAGGCGTCTACCCTCGCCAACCCCTATTATGCCAGCGCTCTGGTCAGCGCCTACAATGACTACCAGATCGATCACTGGCTACCGAAGGACGATCGCTTCATGGGCTCGATCATCATTGCGCCACAGGATCCGAAGCTCGCGGCCGCAGAGATACGCCGCTTGGGCAATCATCCGCGGATGGTTCAGGTTCTTGCCTCGCAAGGCTCTGTCAAGCCGTATGGTGACCCGTTTTACCACCCGATCTATGAAGCATGCGCCGAAGTGGGGCTGCCCTTTGCCATTCATCTGGGCGGCCATGGCGGCGTGAATTCGACCGCGATTGCTCCTGCCCCGACGACATTCTTCTGGGAGACGCACGCCATCCTGCACATGTCGGCGATTTCACATGTCGCAAGCATGATTGCGCATGGCGTCTTCGAAAAATGGCCGGACCTCTACTTCGTCGTCATCGAATGCGGCGTGGCCTGGGTGCCGTCGGTATTGTGGCGCCTGGATGCGGATTACAAAGCGCTGCGCAAAGAGACGCCATGGCTGAAGATGCTGCCGTCGGAATATTGCCGGCGCAACATCCGCTTTTCCACGCAGCCGCTGGAGCAGCCCGCAAACATTCAGCATCTCTGGTCCACTCTCGAAGCGATGGACGGCGAAAATACGCTGATGTTTGCCTCCGATTATCCGCATTGGGATTACGACGACGCCAACACGCTGCAAATCCCTCCCGCCTGGAAGAGCAAGATCATGGGGCTGAATGCGTTGGAGGTCTACAAACGCATCCCCCGCGCGCAAGCGGCGAATGCCGCCTGAGGAAGCAGACGATGCCTGAGAAGACATATATTTGCCGTGTCGACGAGATCGAAACCGGATCTCCCTTCATCGCCAAGATCCGCAGCCTTTCGGTCGGGGTTTTCCGCATCGGAGATTCATTCCACGCGCTGCTGAATGTTTGTCCGCACCGCGGCGCTCCGCTTTGCGAGGGGCCGCAATGCGGAACAACTGCGCCGGTCGAACAGGCGCAATTCATCTATCATCGCGAAAACGAGATTGTGCGCTGCGCCTGGCATGGCTGGGAATTCGACATCAAATCAGGCGCGGCCCTGGTCGATCCGTCCGTTCGCGCGCGCACATTTCCAGTCACCGTCGAGGCGGGCAGCATCTATGTGACAGCCTGATCGAGGTGCGGATTTGAGCGGTCAGAAGAAAGGGTGATCGCGGCTGACGAGCAGATTTCTTCACAGGTGCTTGACGAACAATAACGCGGAAAATCCGCAATGGGAGAGTCAAATGTCAGAATCTGAATACAAGCTTGGTATCGCTCAAAGCCAGATTGGCCGCGGCAAGATTTCCCGTCGCGACTTCATTCATCTTGGGCTGGCCGCTGGGCTGACGCTTACCGCTGCGGACAAGCTCTTCGTCAGCACGGCCCGGGCCGAACCGCTGCAGGGCGGCTTCGCCAAGCTCGGCATGGCACATGGCGCAACAACGGATTCGATCGATCCGGCCGGCTACCCGGACACATTCACACAAACCGCGTTCTCGGGCTCGATGTCCAACAGCCTCACCGAGGTCGACGCGAAAGGCAACGTCCAACCGGACCTGGCCGAGAGCTTTGAATCATCGGACGGGGCCAAAACCTGGGTCTTCAAGCTGCGCAAGGGCGCAACCTTCCACAACGGCAAGAATGTCACGGCGGACGACGTCGTGGCTTCGCTGCGCTATCATATGGGCGACGAAACCAAATCGGCGGCGAAGCCGCTGCTTGAACCTGTCGCCAGCATCAAGGCGGACGGCCCGGAGACGGTTGTCTTCACGCTCAAGAGCGGCAACGCCGATTTCCCCTACATCATGAGTGACTACCATCTGGTCATCATGCCGGCCAAGGATGGCAATGCGGATTGGGGATCAGGCGTTCGCACCGGTGCTTTCGTGCTTGAGAACTTCCAGCCCGGAGTTTCGGCCAAGCTCAAGCGCAATCCGAACTACTTCAAGAACGGCAAACCCTATCTCGACGAGGTGGAGTTCATCGCCATCACCGATCTCGCCGCTCGCATGGCCGCGTTATCGACAGGGGAGGTGGACTATATTGGCCGCGCCGACCTCAAGACCCTCGGCATGTTGAAACGCAATCCCAAGGTGGAGATCGTCGAGGTCACCGGCTATGGCCATTATACGTTGCCGATGAATGTCACGATGGCGCCGTTCGACAATCCGGACGTCCGAATGGCTTTGAAATGGGCGATCAATCGTCAGGAGATCGTCGACAAGATCTTTCTCGGCCACGCCACCGTGGCCAACGACAACCCGATCGCGCCGGCAATCAAATTCGCCACGAATCCGCAGCCGCAACACAGTTTCGATCCGGAGAAAGCCAAGCATTATCTGAAAAAGGCCGGAATGGAAAAACTGAAGGTGGATCTCTCGGTCGCCGATGCCGCTTTTGCAGGCGATGTGGACGCGGCTGCGCTCATCCGCGAGACGGCCGGCCAGTGCGGCATCGACGTAAACGTGGTGCGCGAGGCCGAGGACGCCTATTGGGACAATGTCTGGCTCAAGAAACCGTGGTGCGCTTCCTATTGGAGCGGTCGCGCGACCGCCGACTGGATGTTCACACAAGCCTTCGCCGCAGACTCCAGCTGGAACGAGTCGTTCTGGAAAAATCCTCGCTTCAACGAGTTGCTTGTCCAGGCGCGCGCCGAGACGGACGAGGCCAAGCGGTCGGCAATGTATGCCGAGATGCAGCAACTGACCCATGATGATGGCGGCAGCATCGTACTGGTCTTCAACAATTTCGTCAGCGCCAAATCCAATAAGCTCGCACATGGCGAAGTGGCGCCGAACTGGGAGAACGATGGACTGAAGATGGCCGAACGCTGGTGGATCGCCACTGCGTGAGAGTGCGGGCCGGACCCGTGATGGTTGCGAGGGTCCGGTTGGCCCCGGTGTGCCCTGCCGGATGTGGCGGGGCAGCGGCCGCAACGGGAAACGCGTGCAAATGAACCCCGTCGCAAGAACGGTTCTGCAGCGCCTTGGCCTCGGCCTGGTCACGCTGTTCATCGTGTCCATCATTATCTTCTCGGCGATCGCAATGCTGCCGGGCGACTTCGCCAAGGCGACGCTCGGGCAATCCGCGACACCCGAAACGGTCGCCGCCTTCCAGCGAGAAATTGGCATCGACCGTCCGCCTGTCGAGCGCTACTTCGTCTGGGTCGGGCAGATGCTCCACGGGGATTTCGGCTCTTCGTTCGCGAGCCGCACCGGGTACCGGCGAACCGTGGCTGAGATCATCGCGCCACGCCTCTACAATACGATGTTCCTTGGATCGATGACCGCGCTGTTAGCAGTTCCGCTGGCCCTGGGACTTGGCATCCTCGCTGCGCTCTACCGCAATGGCTGGTTCGACCGGCTGGTGAACGCAGTGACGCTGACAACCATTTCGTTCCCGGAGTTTTTCGTCGCCTATATGCTTGCCTATCTGGTCATCTCGCGCGACACGTTCATCGGATCCGAGTTCGCACAATCCCTGCCGCACTGGCTCGCAGTGTCACTGAACTGGATGCTCAACGCATTTCCCAAGTTCCCGACATTGTCGAATGTGAACGACCAGACGCCATTCTGGGAGCATGTCTGGAGAGTAGCCTTGCCGGCAATCACACTTACGCTCGTCATTGTTGCCCACATGATGAGAATGACACGAGCGGCGATCATCAACATGCTGGCAAGCCCCTATATCGACATGGCGCGTCTGAAGGGAATGTCGCCGATGGCCATCGTACTCAGGCATGCGTTGCCCAACGCCTGGGCTCCGATCGTCACGGTGGTAGCGTTCAATCTCGCTTATCTGGTCGTCGGAGTGGTCGTGGTCGAAGTGGTGTTCGTCTATCCCGGCATTGGTCAGCTGATGGTTGATGCGGTCAAATCCAGGGATGTTCCGGTTGTCCAGGCCTGCGCCCTGATTTTCGCGGCGACCTACATCCTGCTCAATCTGACCGCCGACATCATTTCGATCGCCACCAATCCAAGGCTCTTGCATCCACGATGACCAGCTACGAACCCATCGCTCAGGTTCACAGGCTGAGGCGCTCGCGTGCCACCCGGGCCAAAACGGCGCTGAAGAAGGCACCCTTCAGTGCCTGGTTCGGCATCCTGGTGATCATCGGCTATGTCATCGTTGCGGTGTTCGCGCACTGGATCGCCCCATACGGCGAAACGCAGGTCTTCAGCGAAGCCTTCGCATCGTGGAGCCAGCAGTTCAAACTGGGAACCGACCAGCTCGGCCGCGATATGCTCACACGCTTGATTTACGGTGCGCGCAACACCATCGGTATCGCCGTCGCGACCACACTGCTGTCCTTCGCAGTCGGCGTCTCGCTCGGCCTTCTTGCCGCATTGTACAGGGGATGGCTCGACCAGATACTTTCGCGTGCGGTGGACGTGTTGATGTCGATCCCAAGCCTGATCTTCGCCCTGGTGCTGCTTTCGATCTTCGGGTCGTCGATCACCAGCCTGATAATCATCATTGCGCTGCTCGATTCCACCCGCGTCTTTCGGCTCGCACGCGCCGTCGGGCTTAACGTAGCAGTGATGGAATATGTCGAGGTGGCGCGATTGCGCGGCGAAGGCCCGAAATGGATCATCGCCAAGGAAATCCTTCCCAATGTCATGCCGCCGCTGGTCGCGGAGTTCGGCTTGCGATTTTGCTTCGTATTCCTCACGATCGCGGCACTGTCCTTCCTGGGCGTCGGCATTCAGCCGCCGACCGCCGATTGGGGATCGATGGTGCGCGAGAATGCAACCCTGATCACCTACGGCGATGTCACGCCGCTGCTGCCGGCCGGCGCGATTGCCCTCCTCACGGTATCCGTGAATTTCGTCGTCGACTGGTTCCTGCACGCAACAAGCGGGTTGCGGGATGAAAGGTAGCGGTCCGGCCTCGCGCGAAAAAGGTAAGGATCTACTTCAGATCCGCAATCTCCATGTGGAGGGCTTCTCGGACGAGCGATGGCATCCCATTGTCCGCGGGGTCGATCTGGCGCTGAAGCGGGGGGAGGTTCTTGGCCTGATCGGCGAGTCAGGCGCCGGCAAATCCACCATTGGCCTCGCCGCGATGGGTTACGCCAAGCCGGGCTGCCGTATCACACAGGGCTCGATCCTGTTCGACGGGCTCGATCTTCTGGCACTCAGCGAAACAGGGCGGCGTCGCCTCAGAGGCTCCCGTATCGCCTATGTCGCACAAAGCGCCGCGGCCTCTTTCAATCCGGCCCACCGGCTCCTCGACCAGACTGTCGAAACTGTGGTGGCGCATGGGATTGCCAGCCGAGAGAAAGCGAACCGGAGTGCCGTCGATCTTTATCGGCGTCTTCAGCTTCCAGACCCGGAGACCATCGGCTTTCGCTATCCTCATCAGGTTTCCGGCGGACAGTTGCAACGGGCAACGACCGCGATGGCGATGGCCTGTCGTCCGGACCTCATCGTCTTCGACGAGCCAACGACGGCGCTCGATGTGACGACGCAGGTCGAAGTTCTCGCCTCCATTCGCAATGTCGTGGAGGAATTCAACACGGCTGCAATTTATGTGACGCATGATCTGGCGGTGGTGGCGCAAATGGCGGACCGCATCATGGTTTTGCGCGATGGACTTACCGTGGAGGAGGCTGAAACACGCCAGATGCTCGCCTCGCCCAGCCAGGAATATACCAAAACGCTCTGGGCCGTGCGCAAGCTCGCCAAGCCCGAAGTTCCGGCCGATGAATATCTGCTTACGATAGACAACGTCACCGCGGCTTACGCGCGGAGGGTCAAGGTGCTCCAGGATGTCTCCATCAAAGTTCCACGTGGACGAACAGTGGCTGTGGTCGGCGAATCCGGTTCCGGGAAATCGACGCTCGCTCGCGTCGTTACCGGCCTGTTGCCGCCGCTTTCGGGGTCGATTTCCTTTGCCGGCCAGGCCCTTTCCAAGACCCTGGAGACCCGCCCAAAAGAGATTCTGCGTCGCATACAGATGATTTATCAAATGCCCGACAACGCGCTAAATCCGCGCCAGACGGTCGAAGAAGTCATAGCTCGGCCGCTTGAATTCTATCTTGGCCTCAAGGGAGCGCAGCGGGATCGGCGGATCGGCGAACTCATGCACATGGTCGAGATGAGCGAAACTTACTTGGATCGTCTGCCGGCCGAACTGTCGGGGGGCCAGAAGCAGCGCGTTTGCATCGCCCGAGCGTTGGCCGCCGATCCGGAACTGATCATCTGCGACGAAATCACGTCTGCGCTCGACCAGATTGTGCAGGAGGAAATCCTCAAGCTGTTAATGCGGCTTCAGCGCGAGCTCGGCATGAGCTACATTTTCATCACCCATGACATTGCCACCGTGCGGGCGATCGCCGACGAGGTTGTGGTCATGCACCAGGGGAAAGTCGTTGAGCAGGGATTGAAGAGCGAAATTCTCACGCCGCCGCATGCCCCCTATACCGAACGGCTTTTATCCTCCGTGCCGGAAATGGATCCGGATTGGCTGACAAGGCTGCTGGCCAGCCGGGGCTGAGGACGCATTGTTATTCAACGCGAATGAACGCAAGCTGCGGATCGGGCGGCATGACAGGTCCTCCGAAACGCCCTCATTGAATCGGCCTGCTCGGTCTTCCGCCGTGCCGCCTTGACACTGACGGATGCGCGACCAGCGGACTTCCGCTTCGCTTCCACCAGCCGACAGGGCTAGACTGGCATAGAACGACAATCGCAGGATTTTGGCTCAAGTGAGCCCGTGCCGGACGAGGTGGCGAACGACCGGGGAAAACATCTGCTGGCCGATATAAGACCCGATGTTCGCATTTTCGAAGATCGCTTGGGCGGTAACGGCATCCTCGACTATGGGGATACCTGCCTCGCGCGCCTGAGCCATCATATCTTCGGCCGCACGGCCCTGACCCTTGCCGACAATTGTCGGCACAGGCGTTTCGCCCTTGACGTAGCGCAACGCCACGGCGCGCTCGCCTGACACCAAGACGATGACCGCGTTTTTCACACCTAGCTTCGCAGGCTGCATCACTGCTTCGCGCCGCTGTCGCTGCTGTTCACGGCGGATCAATGGATCGCCTTCGAGATCTTTGTGTTCGCGCTTGTATTCGGTTGTTGTCATGCGCATGTCCCGTAGGAACAGCCAGCGCTGAATAGGAACATCGATCAAGCCGATGACGATAAAGGCCAGGGCGGCGGCAGTCCCGAGAGGTGTCATCACCGCCTTGATGGTCGGCTCCAGGCATGTCTGACCACAGCCTGGCGCATCGAAGAGAGGCTGTAGCCAGGCGATCAGGATGAATACGAAAAGGCTTGCCAGGAACACCACCTTGACGAGGCCCTTGGCGAACTCGATGACATTGCGGAGCGACAGGATCTTCTGAAGGCCCTTCGCCGGGTTTATGCGATCGAACTGCGGCTTGAGCGGCTCGAACGAGAAGACCGGCCCGAACGTGGCCAGCATGCCGAAGGCTACGGTGAGAACCACAACGATGCCGACTAGCGGCAATGTGGCAAGCATCAGCAATGAGAACGAGTGGTGGATGGCACGCAGGCTGACCTCCTCGAAAGAGCCGCCGGGCACCGTCACAGTCTGCACGAGTTCCGAAAGATATTTGAAGAGCAGCGGCCAGCAAAAATAGAGATAGCCAAGCGCTGCGAAAAGAGTGAAGCCGGATACCAGGTCGCGGCTTTGCGAAACCTGGCCCTTGCGGCGGGCGTCACGAAGCTTCTTGTCGGACGCCGGTAATTTCTTTTCCTCAGCTTCTTCGGCCATGTTGCAATCTTACCGCACTATCGTGGTTCCAGTCGGCCGATGCCCTGTGTAAGGTGGGACGGGCTTGAATACGGAGAGGTGGATTTGCGGTTGCGTGTCGTATTCATGCCAGTCGTCGTCGCGCTGGCGCTGAGCGGTTGCCAGACGACCCAAACCGGCTCCGTGCAGGCCAAGGCGCAGGGCCCATCGTCTCAATCCGAGCGCCTGATCAAGCTTGCCGACGATATTGATGCGCGCGGAGAAAGTGATACCGCCATCGCGCTCTACCAGCGCGCCGCAGCAATGCCGGGCGCCAAGGCGAGCGCGCTCGTCAAGACAGGCGACGCTTACATGCGGGCAGGCTATCCTGCCGATGCCGCCAAAGCTTATCGGGCCGCGCTGGCCAAAGCTCCCAATGACGGGGGAGCAATGCTTGGGCTTGGCTCGGCGATGATGGAGGTAGGCGATATCGATGCAGGCATGCGCGCGCTTGCGCAGGCAGCGCCGCTGGTCAACACCAGCGGCGCCTACAACCGATTGGGCGTTGCGCAGACTTTCGCCGGGCAGACAGGGCAGGCGCAGGAGACTTTCGCCCAGGCGTTGAGACTTGCGCCGGGCGATCTTGACGTCGAGACCAACATGGCATTGGCGGCAGCCCTCGAAGACAATTCCGCTGCGGCGCTGCCGCTGGTGCAGAAAATTGCCGCCGCTCCCAATGCGCAATTGCACCACAAGCGCAACATTGTGGTGGTGTACGGGCTTCTTGGCCAGGCCGACCAGGTCAAGGCCTCGCCGCCAATCGGGCTGACGACCAAGGAGGTGGCCACCCTGCTTGCCCGCGCAAGAACCATTCGGCTGAAGGGCAGCACTCAGGCCAAAGCGAAGGCGCTCGGCTCCATCCTCGGCTAGCGAATCGGGCCGGAGGGCCTGAAGCGATCTTCCGCCAAGCGCGACGCGTAGGGTGACACTACGCGGGCGAATACCGCGCCGGCTCACTCGACTGGGAGCGTTGTTTGCGGCACCGACGGCGCGCTGTTGGCGCCGCCTATCGGAGCCTCCTCGCCATCGAGGTAGCGACGGGCCGCGCGCGCGGTCGGTGCCGCCGCCGCCGGGGCCCGGGGGGGGGGGGGTTCGGGGGGGCGCGGGGGGTGGGGGGTGGGGTGGGCCGCCCGGGGGGGGGGGGGGGGCGCCGTGTTGCGCCCCCCCCCGGCCGGGGCGCGGGGGGGGGGGGGGGGGGGGGGGGGCCCCCCCCCCCGCCGCCGGGCCCATGCGGCGGCCTTCTACGAGGTCACGCTGGCTTTCGGACATCCGCTGAAGATTGAAGGCATTGGCGCAACCGGGCGGCAGATGGGAGCCGACGCCGGAGACGATCGTCAGATTCGTCTTGGCAGCAGAGTTGTCGTCGTCGGCTGGCTCGGCCAGACAGGCATCGGGAGCAAGAACTGAGCCGCCGACACCTTTCTCGGAGCCGCCTGCATCCGTCGAAACATAGTTGTAGCCAGGCGAATAATCCTGCCGCTGTTGCGGGCTGCTCGCGCAGCCGGCCAGAACCAGCGCTGGAACAACGCAGAAAAATGCGATGGGGGATGTCATATCCGGTCCTCGTTACTTGATGATCAGACCCGTCGCCGATGCGTCATTGGCGTGCTTGCGGCTGCGGTGCTTGGCTGCCGGACGATCAAGCGGCGTGGCGAGGCTGTCGCGCACCGGTTCCACCAGATAGGGCGTAATCAAAATGACCAGTTCGGTCTCTTCGTGCTGGAAACGCTGTGATTGAAAAAGCGGGCCAAGCACCGGTACATCGCCCAGCACCGGAAACTTTTCCAGATTGCGCGAAGTCCGCTGCTGGAAAAGGCCGGCGATCGCAAATGTCTGACCGCTCGCCACTTCGACCGTGGTGTCGGCCTTGCGCACGACGAAACTCGGCATGGCGAAACCGTTGGCGCTTACGGATCCGGTCTCAGATAGAGAACTGACTTCCGGCTGGACATGGAGCGCGATGCGATTGCGGCCGATCAGCGTCGGGGTGAAGCCGAGGGACACGCCGAAGGGCTTGTATTGGACGGTGACGACGTCGGTTCCTTGCGGGATCGGAACCGGAATTTCGCCACCGGCGAGAAAGCTTGCCGTCTGACCGGTCATGGCCGTCAGGTTCGGTTCGGCCAGTATCTTGACGATGCCGTTGCGTTGCAGGGCTTCGATCAGAATGTCGAAGTTCAGGCCATGCGCCTGGTCCATGTTCAAACCGAAATTCCCGTTGCCCGAGGGCACACCGTTGTCCTGGAACATGTTGAATTCGAAGCCGCCGCTCCTGTAGCCGACGGACCAGTCGACGCCGTAGGACTGCAGTTCCGTGCGCGAGACCTCGGCGAAGCGAACCCGAATGTTGACTTGCTGTGAGCCCTGCACGGTCATGTTGTTCAGCGGCGGCTGTTCCGGTGGCGAGAAGGTCCGGGCGACATTGTCCAGATCCGTTGCCTCATCGACGCCTCGCGCCTCGCCTGTTGCAACGATACGGGTGCCAAAAATGTGGAGATTTGTCGCCGAGCTCGGCTGCATTGCTTGCTTGGCTTCGGTAGCAGGCGTGACATCGGGGGTGACGCGGAACTGGGCCGTTGCCTCGATCCGTTCATCGGCCGTGATCGCAATGAGGTTGGTCAGGCCGGGTTTGAGGCCGAACACATAGACCATGCTCGGCGACACGACCTGAAGGTCCGCGATCGTGGTGTCGGCAATCAGCACGGATTCGACCGGTTCATTGAACCGCAATAAGCGTCCTTGCCCGACCGGCAAGCCGACCGTTGGTTTGCTCGGCAACGCTGATATGTTCTGTGCCGTCGCATCGGCCAGTGTGAGCAACAACGCCAGCAGGACACCAATCGTCGCGATAGCGAGCCGGCCTAAATCTGCCCGCCGGGCGAAAGCGGCTGATCCTACGCCTGCCGCGGTGTTGTGGATGGTCATGCCATTTCTCTCCTGAATCCCCAATGTCGTCCGTCCGGCTGGCGTCAGGAGGGCGCCTCCTGCGCGGCATTCGCCTGAGCCGACGGGAGCGAATGGGAGACGACGCGCGCGCCGGCTTTGCCGGAGCGGCCGGCGATCGTGGCCAGCGGCTGGACATTGAACTCGTGTGCGAGTTCCTGGAAGGATAGGACCGGAAGCTCGATGCCATTGTGTGCCAGCAGGCTGCGCATGTGACGGCGCACATCCATCGCGGCGAGGACGACCGGTGAAACATCGGTGGCGTTCTGCGACCGGGCTCGCTCGATTTCGGTGACCAAAGCCTGCGCATCATCGTCCGACAGATTCAGGAAGGTGCCGGTCGACGTGCTTTGCACCGCGTTTCGCAGGATGTCTTCGGCCGACCGCTGCAGCACATAGGCCGCGATGATGTTGTTGCGGCCGGCGAAGCGGAAGCTGATCTGGCGCTTCAAGGATGTGCGGACATGTTCCGTCAGCAAGAGGACGTCCTGTTCGCGTTGGCCCCATTCGATGAGTGCCTCGAGGATAAGGCGCAGATTGCGGATCGGGACGTTTTCCCCGACGAGCCGGCGGAGCACTTCCGCGATCTTCTGGAGCGGCACGGTCTCCTGCGCCTCCCTGACCAGATCCGCATAATCCGGTTCCATGTCCGAGAGCAGCCTGCGTGTCTCCTGAATCCCGACGAAATGGCCGGCATAAAGACGAAGTGCATGGCCGGTCCATTTGGCCGCTATTTGCACCGGCGTTGAGAAGACGAACCCGGCTTCCTTCAGTGCTGACAGGTAGCTGTCATCGGCCCATTCGAATTTACGCAGACCGGCAATCGGAGAACCTTTTTCGTAGGGTATTTCGAGCAGATCGAGATGCGTCGTGTCCGCTTCGACAAGAACACGGTTGGCACGAATTTCGGCATCCAAGATGGGCGCACCTTCCAGATCGACACGGACGCTTCGTGGCGAAAGCATCTCGTCGACCTGCATACCGATGGCCGGAACGTCGACACCGAGATCACCGAAGAGGTCGCGGCGCACGCCGTCGGCGAGCGCGGCAAATTCGAGCTCCGGGACCAAGCGTCCGAGCTCGGTTCCGAAGCGCACGACGACGCGGTAGGACGGAGACAGTGTTGCGGTGGAGATTGCCGAAAGCGACGCGGAATTCCCCCGCTGTGCAGGCGCGGCGATATGGCCGATGTCTTGAGGCTCGGATTCCTGGGCGGTGCGGCGATTGATTGCATAGGCGCCGGCTCCGCAGCAGGCACCTAGGACTAGGAAAGCGATGGAGGGGAAGCCTGGCACCATGGCAAGGCCGACCATGATCACCGCGGCGAGCGCGAGCGCGCGGGAGTCGCGCAGCAGCTGGCTGGTTATTTGCCGGCCAAGATCGCCCGTTCCGTCCGCGCTGCCGACGCGCGTCACCATTGTGCCGGCGGCCACAGCGACGAGCAGTGCAGGTATCTGCGCCACCAGGCCGTCGCCCACGGTGAGCAGCGTGTAGGTCGCAGCCGCGTCGCCGATCGACATATCGTGCTGCAGCGTACCGACTGCGAAACCACCGATCAGGTTGACCAAAATGATCACAATGCCTGCGATCACGTCTCCCTTGACGAATTTCATGGCGCCATCCATTGCGCCAAACAGCTGGCTCTCGCGCTCCAGCTGCTGGCGCAGGTGGCGTGCCTCCGCCTGATCGATGTCGCCGTTGCGCAACTCGGCATCGATGCTCATCTGCTTGCCCGGTAGCGCATCGAGCGTGAAGCGCGCGGCCACCTCGGCGACGCGTTCGGCACCCCGCGCAACAACGATGAACTGCGCAACAGTGATGATCAGGAAGATGACGAGGCCCACCGCAATGCTGCCACCGACGACGAAGGTGCCGAAGGCGGTAATGATCTCGCCTGCGTCGGCCTGGAGCAGGATGAGTCGCGTGGTCGTGATCGTGATCGCCAGCCGGAACAAAGTGGCGATGAGGATGACCGACGGCAGTGACGAAAACTGGAGTGGATGAGAAACGTAGAACGAGGCCAGCAGGATAAGCACGCTGATGGCGATGTTTGCGGTGATGAGAATGTCGACGAGAAACGTCGGCAATGGAATGAGCATCATCACCACCGCGACGAGCATCAGGATGGCAATGACCAGATCGCTGCGGCGTGACAGCCTGGCAAGAAATTGCATCAGTCGTTCCGAGACGGTCATCCGACGCCTCGTTGCGACAGGAAGTTAAGCAAGGCACTGCGCGCCTCCGTCTTGCGCCCCGCCACGAGCAAGGCGCGGCTCTTCAGCAATGTAAGCACCGGGTGATCCATTCCTTCCAAGGTCTCCAGCCTGGCAATCGTGGCAAGCGCCTTTTCCGCCTCGCCATCGAGTATGAGAAGGTGCGCCAACGTTCTGAGGATGCCGGCATTTCCCGGCGAGAGCTGTGCAGCAATAAGCAGGTAGGCCGCGCCCCGCTTTGCCTGCCCGTGACACCCGTAGAGATAGCCTAGGACATGCAAAAGATGCACGGTGTCACGCGGCTCGGTCAGAGTTCTATCCTTCCTGCATGCGACCAAGCAGATCGCGATGACGCTCGATTTCATCCTCCATCAGCGTTCTGGCGAGCGTCTTGAGTTGCTCCCCGCCCTCCAGGTTTGGGACCAGGTGCGTTACAAGATGCTGGAGAATAGGCACGGAGCGACGCAGGATGGCTGGTTCGGGAATATTGGGCATGACGAAATTGGCGAGTATCTCGTCGAGCGACTCGCCGGCCGCACCTTGAGAAGCCTGGAATTCCGCCGTTTCCGGCCTTTCTGCACCGGCGGCTGATTTCGTCCCCTGAGCACGGTTTGCTGCTTTGTCGACCCCATTCATCCGCCGCCGGCTGATGGCCTGGCCCCGCACACCTTCCGCCTGCCGCCCCTCGCGGCCCGCCGTGTCAACCCGTGCCGTGTCGAATCGTGCCGCTTCAAGCCGCCGGTTCACGGATATTTCAGCGCGACCGTGGCGCCGCCCTTGGTCAGGAAAAGTTCGGTTTCGCCGATGTGTTTGACGGCCCAGCCGTCATCGGTGAATGCACCTTCGTGATAGCGCGCCCCATCGGCTGCGATGACGTAGGGCCGCTCGCCATACCAGATCGCCTGCAGCCTCAGGCGCGGGGCCTGCTGCGCATTGCCAACCATGACGTTTGAGATGAGGGGAAGGTAAGCGCCGAACGACTGATCGAACCAGGATTGCGTTTGTGCCCAGACATCACTCTTGTCATTCGGGATCATACCCGAGACCACGAGGCGTCCCTCCGATTGCAGAACCGTTAATGTGCTTATGCCGGATTGCTCGAGGCGCAGCTTGAGCTGGCTTTCCGCTTCGGCGGCAGTGTGGATTTGCGCTGGCGATGAATCGTCCAGGATTTTTTCCCCTGCCTGGCCGACGAAAGCCACTCTGACTGGTTGCCCGTCTTGAGAGGACGCCTTTGCGCCAATCTCTTGCTTGGCGAAAGAAAACCCGTTCGCGGCGACGGAAATTGCGAGAACCGCACAGAGAACGCTGCTCGCGACTAGCAGCGGGCGATTGGCAAAGGACCATCGATTGGGTACGCGTTGCAGGCTGACCAGCTTGATGCGCGCCTCGCCAACACTTATGGTGAGCGGCAGCCTGCAGCGGCTGCCATGTCCCTCATGGATGGTCTCGCCCGTGGCCAACGTGACATCGCCGCCGACGGCTTCGATTTCAACTTGGCTGCCCTTGCGCCGCAGCCTTGCGTGAATCGGTGCGATGCCGGCATCGCGCAGGACAATGTCCGACTCAGTGCTGGAGCCGATCGTATATTGTGGCTCGACCAGACTGACTTCGGCGCCGGCGTGAAATCCGTGGGTCACGCTCAGCGCAATGGAATGTCCGGTTTCCGGAGAGGGGGCGATGATCGATCCGAGTCGGCGCGCCGGCGCTGCTGGTTCCAGATGTTTGGTGATAGGACGAGCGGTCATGCCACTTCATCTCCCGCCGATGACCATTTCAAATGCGGCCTGATGACGGCGCTGAAAAAATTGCGCCGTGCAAAGTACGCCGCCGGGTGCTTGCGGCGGCGCATGGTTCGGGAATCCGCCGCCTTAGGCCTTTTCAGCCGACTGGCCGAGCGTCCTGGCGGTGCTCATCAGCATGTCATGCTGGGATTTCGCGATCTCTTTCGTGATCTCCAGGCCAAACATGCGCTCCTGGTGCTTGATCATCTTGTCCAGGTTCTGTTCCGGCGACCCTGCTGAGCCGGAGGTAATGGGAGGGGTAGCAGCCATCATTGTCTCCTTGAGGGACTATCCAAGTTGCAAACTCCGGACTCACATCGCTGCAGTCCGGAGGGTTGCGAAGGCAGCTTAAGGCAGCATGGCCGAAAATGAAAGTCCAGTTGGAATATTTGAGACACTTCGGTTCCAACTGTTGCGTCGCGTGTGTTCAAGGAGTACCTTGGCAGGTGGGTGAATGGGGTTTCAGAATGGAAAAAGGTCCTTTGGCCGAGCTTTTGGTCGAACGGTTCGAGACTATGCCACCGCAGTTGCGGGTCGCCGCACGTTTCGTGCTGGATCATCCCAAGGATGTCGCACTGATGTCGATGCGCGAGCAGGCGCACCAGGCCGGCGTTTCGCACAGCACGATGATGCGGCTGGCGCGATGGATTGGCCTTGAAGGCTACGAAGATATGCGCAGCCTTTATGCGCGCGCGCTGCGCGAGACCATCGCGGGCGAGCCGGCGCGACAGGGTATCGGACAGCATGGCGATCCGGGATATTCGACTGCCGGCGTCGTTGCCGACACGCTCGCCGCCCAGATCTCAAGCCTTGGCGAATACGGCAACGCCATGCAGTTCATCGCGGCAGCCGGTCTGCTCGCCCGGTCACGCGATCTGTTCGCTGTCGGCTCGCGCGCCGCCTATCCGGTCGCGAGCCACTTCGTTCACATCATGTCCTTGCTGGCTGGCACCGACTGCAAGGTGACGCTTGTCGGCGAGATGGCCGGACCGGGCCTGGATGCCCTCCAGCACGCGGGACGCGGAGCGGTACTTCTTGCGGTGGGCCTATCGCCCTACGAGCGCACGACGATCGACGTTGCGCGCCAGTCGGCTCGGCAGGGCATCGGCGTGGTGGCGATCACCGACAGCAGCGTGTCGCCGCTGACACAGATCGCGCGGGAAACAATTATCGTTACGTCAAATTCGCAGTCGTTCTTCCGAAGCATGGCGCCGGCGTTCGCCGCCGTCGAGATTCTGGCGGCGCTGGCGGCAGCGCAGTCTGAAACGAACGCCGCAGAACGGGTAAAACAGTCGGAAGAGCAGCTTGCTGCTTTCGGCATTTATTGGAAGCCCCCTCGATAACATCCGAAAGGTTGCGATCGGGCGGGCGTGACGGCAGCCAGGCTGCCGGCAACGTTGATTTCCGGAGATCGTCCTCATGGTTCGCCCGATAACGCCCACCAAGCCGCCGGTCCAGCCGCAAAAGGTCAATGCCAAGGCAAACGCCGCGCAGATAGCGCGGCTGGAGGCCCAGGCTGCCAAGCTGCGGGAGCAGATCAGGCTTGCCAACAGGATGGGCGAGCGTGATTGGGCGGCACAGGCCCGCCAGGAACTGGCCCATGTGAGCACGCAACTGGATTCGCTTCAGTCGCCGCCGGTTGCGGCTTCGGCAGCGCCGAGTGTCAACGTCGTCAACGCCAGCAACGGCACATCCGTCAATGGCAGGACGGTGACCCCGGCTCTCTACACGCAGACCGATCTCGCGCTGGCCGCGACACCGGTGAAACTGGATGGCAGCACGCCCGAAGACAACGGCGCGGAAGCGACGGCTGCGCGCAACATTGTCAGCGACGTTACCGGCGGCAAAAGCATCGACCAGATTGCATCTGCCCGGGGCGTGACGCGCGAACAGGTTATCTCCGCGCTCAGGTCCGGCGGGATGACCGTTTCGACCGCTGACCCGAGCGGCAATGGCGACGTGCTGACGACGAAGATCACGGATGCCAGCGGCCGCACCATCACGCAATATTACGACTACCAGCACGACAGCTACTACACGAGCGTGGAGCAACCCAACGGCACGGCAACCACTACGCCGATCCGGGATGGGCTCGGGCGCAAGGAAACCAGCAGCTATAATCCCGACACCGGTGCCATCACGACGCGTTACGAAGACGATCTGCGCACCGGAACCGTCACCGAGCGGACCACCTTGCCGAACGGCGCTTCGGTGGAAACCGTTACACCCGGGAACGGGCCGGCCTTGCCGGTCACCACCGTCAACGGTCCAGATGGTCGCAAGACCGTCCTCGCTGCATCTCAGGATCCGGGCGGGGCAACCACCCAGGGCATCAAGGATGATCTCGCGGACGGCAAGAGCATCGAGCAAATCGCGCAGGAAAGGGGTCTGACCAACGAGCAGGTCATCGCCGAGCTGCAGGCCGCCGGCTATCAGGTCACGACGCGCGAACCGACGAGCGACAATGGTGACGTGCAGTCGGTTGAAGTCGTCGATCCGCACACCGGCGACAAGACCGTCTACTATCACGACTACCAGCATGATGAGCGCACCGCCGTGACGACGTCTGACGGCAAGGAAACGACGGTGTCGGAGGACGGGAACGGCAGGACGCGCAACAGTGTTCGCAACACCGAAACGGGCGAGACCACAACCACAATGGTCGATCCGAAGGCCGGAACTGAAACCACGATCGTCACCGACAAGGACGGTCGGGTGACGACAACGACTACCGAGGAGATCAATGACGGCGAGCCCGTCGAGTACGAGGTCAAGCCAGGCGACAACCTGACCCTGATAGCGCAGCAATATGGCGTGTCGCTGGACGATCTGAGGAGAACGAACCCCGAGCTCTTCAATTCCCCTCGTGACCCCGACATCATTCACCCGGGCGAAAAGGTTACCATCGAAAACGGTACCCGCACGACCGTGGAAGTCACCTTCAACGGTTATACGCTGACCACGAGCCCTGATGGCAGCATGACGCTGCACAACAACACCACCGGGACCGACCTGAAGATCGAAGCAGGAAGTACGCAGGAGGCGTTGGCCAGGACGCTGTTGGCGGTGAACCCCAACAGCAGTGATGCCACGGAGGCAAAAGAGGGCGAGGTCGTAAAGACCTTCGTCGAAGGGCTGCTGGCGGGTGAAGCCTTGCCCAGTCTCATCGACGCGGCAGAAGAAGCCGGACAAAACAAACAGGACCTGATCGAGAGATATGGTCTAGGTACCGTCGCCACGCCCGAGCTGGACGGTGAGAACAGGGTTGTCAATCCATTCGGCGATCCGCCGCAGGGTAATGCACCCTCCGGCGGAAAGTGGACGCCGATGAAGATCGATGGCGTCTGGACCTGGGTCGATCCCGAGGTGGCCCAGGCCATCATTGCTGAGAACATCGCGCTGTCCCAAATTACAGAGACGCGAGCTCTGGCCGGTCAGCGGCAGGAACAGTTCAACGTCTATATGCTCGACTCCGCCTACAAGGATGCTGTTGATGGGGCGCAGACAGTTATAAACGAGGCGTTGGCACCCCATGGTCTGCAATGGACCCCGCAGAAACCGGAAGGCACGCTTGCCGATGCGCAGGAGCGGCTTACCAAGGCCAACACCTTGCTGCAGAACGCGCAGGATGCCCGTGGCGAATATGAGACTGCCGGGCGCATTCTCGCCGACGCCATCACCCAGCAGAGCGAACTAGCCCCGCTGATTGATCCCAATGCAGACGTTGCATCCGCGCAAGGGCAGCCAGGTCCCAATCGGCAAACGCAGTACGCGCAAGGCCTCGCGGATCATGCGGCTGTCGATCAGCTGTTCTCCGAAGTCGGCCTGCATCTGAGCAAGGGCGACAAGCTCACCATCGACTTCCTGGTGGGGCAAGCCGAGCTTGACGGCATTCCGACCGACTCGAAGGAATATCAGGACCTCAAGGCGCTGCAGACGACAGCAGGCAATCAGCTCGAATTGGCGGAAGCCTATCAAAGCTACTTCAACGCCCATGCCGATGCCACGCAAGTGGGTGCGCAGCAGACGGACCTCGAGCAGAGACTGCTCGCCGAATATAATAGCGAGCACCAGTTTCTGTTCGAACAGGGAAAGAAACATCAAAGGGTCAGTGGCGATTATCTGGGTCTCTTCCAATCGCAAAAACTTGAGGTCCGCGACGGCCAGCTGTGGGTGGTCAACCAGTTCGAAGAGGGCACGACCGAGCAGCAGCTCACCTACAATCTGAGCGAAACGAACATCAGGGATGAGTACCGCGATCGGCAACTCAACAAGGACTGGCAGCAGCTTTTGGGCGGCAGCAGTTCCACCGGGCCGGTGTGCACGGCAAATGGCCTGGAAGCGGTGAGGGCCAGCGAGGCGCAGGCGGCGCAGAATCTCAACGATGTCCTGGATCGGCAGCTCGGCGACAGCATTGAAGACCTGAACTCCGAGCTGTCAACGCTGCAGACCAACTTCAACAATGCGTTGACGGAGCACGGGCCAGGAACAGTCGATGCTCCTGAAGGCACCCTGCCCAATGGCGTGCAGCCTGTCGAGATCAACGTCGGCGGACAGACAATCAAGGTGGCGCCGGAGGTTGCCCAGACATACAACGAGATAGGGATCGATGCGTTGACCCAGAGCGGGAAGGCAGTCTGGATCGACCTGGATACAAAAGATGACGATGCCAGTGGACGCTGGGTTGATCCCGAACTAGCGGTCGCCAAACTCAAGCTGGACGCGACAAGGCTTCAGATAACGCAGGCCGAGGAGCTGCGCGGGCTGGTGCAAGGCTTCAGCGACTATCATGAGCTTCGGTCCACCGATCCCTCGTTGCTGGTTGACCGCAACAGCACGGTGGATAAGACCTATCTAGACGAGCATGAGCAGCAGACGCTTGACGGCATCTATCAGCCGAAGTTCCAGCAACTGCTCGACAGCGGCTACGACAACGAGTTCCGTGAACAGCGCGGCACGGTCCTTGAGGAGACGGTCGCCAGAACGCTCGGCATAGATCGTTCGACCGAGGAAGGTCGCGAGGCGATCGAGAATGTGACGGAAGAGATCCGCGACATCGGCGGCGACAATCCTTATGTGCGCAGCGTGCCGATTTTCTATGTTGACGACGAGGTCGGGACACAGCAGGTCGCGCTGTTTGCTGTGCGTGACGGAGACGGCAACACTCGCTATGTCGATGTGACCGGCAAAAAGTTCGACGACCTCGGAGATTTCCAGGACAACAACAACCAGTTCGGCGAAGATGGCAAGCTCGTCGTCCCCAAGGGTCTGGAGATGAAGGCCGGCGATGACGGCAGGATCGAACTGGAAGTCGTCAAGTCGCGCAATGTTTCTGCTTGGGACAAGGTCGTCGATCCGCTGGTTGGCATCGGGACGGGTATAGCCACCATTCTGTCGTTCACGCCGGCCGCGCCGATTGCAGCACCCTTGGCCTATACGGGCGCTGCCTATCTCGGCACCCGAGCGGTCATAAATCAGGTCAACCATCTGGAACATGGCGGCGAGTGGGACGATACCGAGTCGCTGATGAATGTCGCCAGCGTGGCAACCACGGTTCTGCCGATCGCTTCCAGCGGTCTGCGCACCATTGGATTAGCAGGAAGGGAAATGACGGCCGCCGGATTGGCGGGAAAGGAAATGACGGCCCTGCAGGCCTTCCGTGGCAGCCTAGGCGCAACACGGTCCAGCTCGCCCCTGGCGCTCGAAACCCGAACCTACATACAGTCGACCGCCGGCCTGAACAAGCTGGCGTGGGGAGCGGATGTCGGCTCCGTGATTGTCGGTGCACCTTTGCTGGCGACATCGGCCTACGATCTCGCCGTCAACGCAGACCAGATGAACGGTCTTCAGCTTGCCAACGCGCTTACGGGCCTTGGCACCGGCATTGCCGGCACGGGCCTCGGCATTCACGGTCTGCGGACACTGCGACCTGGAACGGGCACGCAGGCAAGCGCCAATGGTCCCGGCGCCAACCAGCCATCGGGCAGCGGCGGACCGCACCAGCCGCCGCCATGGTCCGACGGCAGAGGACCACGGCAGTCGCCTCCGGCGCTGGAACCCGGCCCCTCCGGACGTCCGATGAATGTCTATGAAATTGGCGCCGACGGCGTTTACAGGCCGACGGGGGAGCGGGTCTTCCAGGATCCCAACCATCCTGTGATACCGGGAGAAGTGATCAAGACCAGCGACGCCAGCGGTGACGGTCCGACGATGCTGCCGGGCCGCGATCCGCATGGGTCGACCGGGCGCAATTCACCGCCTCCCGCTGATAGCGATCCCATCATTGTGCCGAACAAGCCGGCAGGAAAAGACGACTCGATGCGCCTCGTCTGGGATCCGGAGACGCGCAGCTTCACCGGCATGCCGGAAGCCGACACAAGCGGGTACATCTACACCAGTGGCAAGGATACCAAGACTCCCTCAGCCTATCTTGACGGGCTGAGCGTCGAGCAGCTTGTAGCGCGATACGAGGCAGAAAAGAGCTATTATTCGAACCGCGAGTTGGCCGAGCGCTACGGCCCGGATGGCGTTCAGATACCGCGCACGCCGCTCCGCGACATACTGCCCGACTTCCGCATCGGCGTCACATTCCGGACGCGCTTAAATACGGGCCAGGCCTTCGACATCGGCTCGCCGACGGTCGCGGCCGTGGGCTTCGGTATTGGGACAAAGACCGATGTCGGCATGATCGGGTGGTCGGTCGTCGACAGCATCAACCAGCGCAGCCTGACACCATTCACGGATGCGCTCGGCACTCAAGGCGTCGTATCCTACCGGGCACGGGAATACAGGAACATCACCGGGCTTCAGGCCGGTGTCTGGCCGGTGTCCAATCAGACGGCTTTCCCGGTTCGCAGCAGCGATCTTTCGGCGGCGGCAACCAAGGCGATATTCAGCGATGCGACTGGCTACAACGCCAAGCCGCTGGATGCTACCATCGTCGGCGTGACGCCAGACGGCGAAGGCACCGTGATCGAGATGACCTATACGCCTTCGCTCAAGGGCGAGGAGGTCACGCTCGCCCCCGGCCAGCACGATTTCCTTGGCGTGCCGGCGGAAAACAGCGCTGGCCACGTCAAGCTGGAAGGTGCGCTTCCGTTCGACCGTGTCATGACCGAAACAAAGGTCGGACTGCGGCTGCCGATCGTGGCCAATCATGTCGGGGCGGTCGACCAGATGCCACGCGTCGGCTTCGAGAAGCGCCCGGAAGTGCCCGTCAAGGACACGCTCCAGCCGGGTGACATCGTGTCGAAGCAGACCTACGACCAGATCCAGTCCGCTCTCGGCTCGACAAGCCTGAAGATCCAGTTCGCGGTCGAGGATCCGGCGAAGGCGTCCGAACTCATCGCAGCGATCGGACAGGGTGATGGCATCCGGTCGATCCGCGACCTCGTCAAATCAGGTCAGATCGATCGGTCGAACACAGTTTCGTTTGTTGATGAACCGACGCTAAGCGGGTTGCGGCTTTCGGCCGTACCGGGCAAGGCGCCCACGGCAGACATCGTTTTGCTGACCGGTGAGAAGGCACGCGTCGTCAATCCCGAGGCGATGCTGGTCGACATCATCTTCAACGACCGCAACAGGCTTCCCGGTGTGCTGGGTTTCAATCCCGACCGGACGATAACTTCCGCGGCCTATAAGGTGAAATCGACGGTACAGTCATGGCTGCCGGCGCGCTTCAGTCCCGACGAGACGCCGCAGCCCCGTTATATGCCGAGCGCCGGCAACATCTATCAGAACCTGTACGGTTCGCACGGCACGCCGGCGACACGCTACACGCTTTCACTGTCGACACCTCCTCTGCCTGCCGGGGCGGTGGCTTTCAGTGCTGAAGTGAGAATCCAGTACAAGTCCAAGGCTGCCAAGGTCGCTCCTTCAATCGCCAAGGATGAAACAGCGACGCTGACCTTCGATCGAGCCGATGGACAGAATGAAACGCTGACGGTCCCGGCCTGGCTTGCTCATGCCTTAGAAACCTCGCGTGACGGCGCGGCGACAGCCATTCCGAAGGGTGGCAAGGCCTCCCTGGAGCAGTTCCTCGGCCAACTGGAAAAGAAGGCGAGACCCGACCAGCGCGCGGCGATAGAGCAATTCCGGACGGAATTCGGCCCGTCAATCGTCGATGGCGGCTTCATGCGCCAGAACGTTGCCGATGGCGTGCTGACGTTCCTCTCCTCGCAGGTGGGCAGCCGCCGAAGCGGACCGATCCAGATAAGGGACGAGAACGGGCAGTCCGTGACGGCAACCCGTTACGGACCGCTGCCAAAGAGCCCGGAGAATGTCTATGTGCCGCCGGCCGACGGGTCCAGGGCGAATGGCGACGAACCGGAGTTGGTGCATAGATCGCATATCCTGTTCCGGGATCCGGAAACCGGAGAGCCCTATGTTCTGCCATGGATACGTGGTGCTTCCGACGACCATGTGCCGGGGAGCCTTGGGCATCCCGATGAGGGCAACCAGCCTGTCGAAGGCGCGGGCGACCCTACAAGACCCTTGCGCGGCAATGTCGGCCCGTTTGTGTTCCGGGCCGATACCCGCTCGCCAACCGAGATTAGGGACGCGGGAGGCTTCTCGCCACCGCCCCCGACAGGAATCTGGGTGGACAATCCGCAAGGCATCGCCCTGAGCAGCTATGTCATGGGCAATACCCATGGCCGTTTCGTCGGCACGAGCCAGTCGATCTCGGGAGCCAAGGCTTTCGTTTCGGAAGAGTCACGAGCCGCGCGGCAGCAAGGTTACACTTATCTCTACACGCTGAATCCGAGCAGACCGCGCCTCCACGTCCCGACTGAATTCGAGGCAATGGGCCGACCCGTCGGCGACAGGATGGCCCGCGTAGACGAGACCGCAATCGACGGCAGCATACCATGGAGCGAGGTCTATGGCTGGCGGACGATGGATCCGGACGGGAATTTCGTCGGTGAGTTCACGCGCAATGAAGATGCCGTCGCGCCCGGCACCTCGACACAAAAACGCCCGCAGGTCATCTTGCGGCCGGCCGACGAGTTCTGGGATGTCAATACGCCAGCGCCGACCGAAGCGCCGTCGCCCCCAGTGGCCGAGGTGGTCAGCAACGAAGCCCCGGCTGTGACTGGCGAAACGCCGCAGGCGGTGAATATTGCTGCCGAAACGCCGACAGCCGCTACCTGGCCGCCGGCGCCCGACCGGGGCAGGGCGGTTTTTGACCCTGCCAGCGGAAAGATCGTCAGCCTTGAGCTTCCGGTGAGCTCCGCCGCGCAACCAGGATATGCGGAACCGGTGCGGGCGCCGACCGGGCCGGAGGTCAGGGCGCTTTCAGCCGATCAGATTTCCGAACTGACCGGCACGCAATTGCACGCCATCAAGCCGGAGCACATCGCCAAGCTGGCGCCCGAGCAGGTTGCTGCACTGAGCCCCGAGCAGATCGGGCAGCTGACGTTTGATCAACTTGCGGCGCTTCGACCGAAGCAGTTGCGGGCGCTGAGTGCCGAACAGCTCCAGGCGATCAGGCCAAGCAGATTGCAGGCCGTTGCCCCTGGCCGTATCAGCGGTTTGCGACCGGATCAGGTCGCTGCCTTTTCACCCGAGCAGCTTGCTGCCTTGACCATTGAGCAAGTGCGCAAGCTGACACCCGACCAGATCGCCAAGCTCAGTGATGAGCAGCGCAATGCGCTTACGTCGGAACAAGTCGCCGCCATGAGACCTGCCCAATTCGGCCATCTCGATGCGACCCAGTTCGCGGCGTTGGACCCTGATCTCGTCGCAGCACGCGATCCCGCGACAACGGCAAAGCTGTCGCCGGACCACATCTCGGCGCTTATGCGGGAGCAGCTTGGTGCTCTGACCATTCATCAGATCGAGGCGCTGACGAAGCAACAGATAGCGGCGCTGACGCCGAAGCAGCTTGGCGAGTTAAGCCCCGGCCAGTTGCGCAAGTTCACGCTCAAGCAGTTTGCCTGGATGTCGACGGAGCAAACAAACGCGCTTTCCGTGCTGCAGATAACGACCTATCGGGCGACCCATAAAAAGGCGATGACGCCGGATCAGGGCACCAGCGTCGATCTGGCCCTCAGCCATGCCAGGATGCGGGAAAACGCTCAGGCGCTCGCCACCTTTGGCGGCATGTCGACCACCTCCTACATGTTGTGGAGTTCGTTGCCGCCAACCTGGACCGCCACCGCCGGATCGGTGGCATTTGGCGTGCGAGGCATGGTTTTCGGCGCGCAGGCGCTCTTCCCCAACGCAACCGCAAGTCACAAGCCGTTCGGGCGATTCCTCAACGCGCTCGGCGGAGCCACATTCATTGCCGCAGCACCAGGTGCCGCGACCGGGATGATCCAGGGTAAGGATCTTGTCGTCAACAGCACGTTCACGCTCGGCAACATCGTCTATGGCACGAAGTCGATGCTGCAGTCGTTCACCGGCAGACCGGTGATCCGAAACCTGGCCGAATATCTGGCTGGACCCGGCTATGTGCTTGGCTGCGCTGTCTACACGGTGCACTCCTGGCCGGCGCCGATCGCCACAGTCGCCGGCACCATGTTCACCTTCGGCTGCGCGGAATTCTGGGCGTCGGCCATAAGGACGGACCGGATGAATCGCCGTTCAGTGCCGCGAACCGATGCTGATATCGCGGCGGCGGAAAAGTCCGACAAGAGATGGGCTGCATGGGATCGGTGGACTCTGGGCATCACCTTCGGCGTTGGAATGCTTCTCTTCTCGCTGGACGCCCTGCTCGCGGAGCCTTGGGAGGGCGCGAAGACGCCCCCTCCACCCGATCCGAAAAAACCGGATGGCGATGCCTCGTCCCAGCAACCCGATGATCCTTCGGATGTTCCAGGTGGCCCGCAGATCCCGGGGGAGGATTTCCCGCAACTTGTCGTGGTCGCCGATGACGGCCTGAATTTGCGGACCCGGCCTGACGGGGATTCGACCGTGGGAACCGTTCTGCAATCCGGCACATTCGTCGAACAGACCGCGAAGCCATCGACCGATGCGTCAGGGGAGACCTGGATACCTGTCGAAGGTTTCGCACCGGATGGCGAAATACATAGCGGCTGGGTTTCCGGCGACTATGTCGAGGCTCATGCCGAGGGCAGCAGCAACCCTGAGGGCCGCACGAACCCAACGCTGGAGAAAGACGGTTATCAGTGGGTCGAGGTCAGGGATGGCGACAGCATTCGCCTGATAGCCAAGACCCATTCTGCGGACGTGGCGGACACGGTTGTGCTCAACATGGATCATATTGTGAGCCCGGACGTGATCTTCTCAGGCGACCGCGTCTATCTGCCGATCACCTCGATCGGCTGAGAAACCGCGGGCCGAGCCTATCGTCCATTGACTCCTGCGCCTTGTCGGTTCTCGCGGCATACGCGTTTGCGACACTGGCGGCGAGCTTTGCCGCCCGCTCAGCTGCCGGATTGGACGGTTCGGAGGAGTAGGAGGCTGTAAACTGCAGATCTGACGGATGCCATTCGCAGTCGACAATGCGCAGTTTACCGCTTGCGGTATAGTCCTGGACGACTTCCTCAGGGAGAGAGGCGATGCCGATACCATTGAGTGTCATTTTGATGGAAGCGGCCAGCGAATTAGCGGGAAAGATACGCGGCGTCTCTTCCAGTTCGCCGGTCAGCTTGCGGTAAAGTTCGCTGTAGGGTCTGGTGGTCCGCGCATAGCTGATGATTGGGAATTGCATCAGATCAGTCAGCGTCAGCTTGCGCCGCGGAGGCAGTTTCAGGTGCGGCGAGCAGACCCACACGAGGGGAAAGGACGGCATCTCGATGTTCTCGATGCTGTGTTCCAGAATTGGGCCCATCAGCACCGCAAGATCGAGTCGGTGCGACATGAGTTCGTTGCGAAGGGTGGTCGTCGCATCAACGACGATATCGGTATCGACAAGCGGATAGTTTGCTTGCAGCTCCCGGAGGAAATCCGGTAGCCAGGTGTGAACGATCGTTTCGGCAACCCCGAGCCTAAGCACCCCTGCCGTCTCCGAAAGCGAGCTGGCCGTCAGTTGCAGCCGTTCCGCTACCCGCAGGACCCGTTGAGCAGACGGCAGAAGCCGTTGCCCCTGGGCTGTCAGCCTGACATTGCCGCTCTGCCGCTCGAACAGCTTGGCACCCAGCGCTTCTTCCAGCCCGGCAATTCGGTTGGATACTGCGGGCTGGGTGGTGTTCAGGCGTTCGGCAGCCTTTCGAAAGCTTCCGAAAGTCGCCACCAGTAGAAAGGTTTCGAGCTGCTTGATGTTGAAAGGGATCACAATTCAATGCCGGACAATAATCTGAGCGCCGACCTTTACGCGGTCATACAGGTCAATGACGTCTTCATTGGTCATGCGAATGCAACCAGAGGAGTTGGCTTGTCCGACGGTCCACGGCTGATTGGTGCCGTGGACGCGATAAAGCGTGTTTCCGATATACAGTGCCCGTGCGCCCAAAGGGTTGTTCGGGCCTCCGGCCACGTGCGCAGGCAAGATACGGCCTTTTGATGCTTCTCTGGATCGCATTTCGGCCGGTGGCCGCCAATCTGGCCAGTCCCTCTTTTTCGAAATCGTGTCGCGACCGGACCACTCCAGCCCCTCCTTGCCGACCCCCACCGCGTATCGTAGCGCTTTGCCGCCCCCCAGCATGTAATAGAGACGCCGCTCCGTGGTGTTGATCACAATCGCCCCCCTCGGCTGAGCCTCGCTGAATGTCACAACCTGCCTGGGAATCTCTGACTCCTCGGGCGTGAATTCTCCGTCCGCCGTCAGGCCGGAAGCGCTAGGCGAGACCAGTACATTTCTTCCCCGATCGTATGTCCAACTTCTAGGGTCATAACCGCTGTTCGATTGGGCCTGCGCCGACGCGATTGCGGCAATCGACGCCACCGCGACCAGAACCGATGCACTCAATGCCTCGATGAGACGCGTTGCCGCAAACCTCTTGCCTCGAGCAACGCCTGCGGGCACCTCCAACTTCGCGAGCAGGCTGTTGGTTTCCGTCACCGAGACCACTCCTTTCCACATTGAACCAATGACCCCGAACCCGGTGGTAACCGATTCCTACGCCGCACTGTATCGTCTTGCGGTTCCTTCGCAACATTTGGCACAGGTCGTTGATATACAATCCAATTGGACTTCCCATTTTCGAGTGTCCACGATAGAATGACATCGGCGGACAAGCTATGAAGCAAGCGAGGCGGGGCATTACTCGTGGGTCGCTTTCGATAGGACCAATGTGACGGTACCCAGTATCAACCATGCTGATCGGTTATCTCGAGGCAGAGCTGCCCTTGTGGCCTGCCGGCTTGCCGTCGTCCTGGCGCTCGGCTTTGGCTCCCAGCCTGCGTTTGCTGCCGAACCGCGCTGGCCCCCTGGCCCTTACAAATACATCACGATCGATCAGTCGGTGACAGACGCGCTGGTTGAGCTCGGCCGCAACATGCGCGTGCCGATGCGTGTCAGCAAGCTGGTAAAGGGGCGCCTGAGCGCCGGCATGCCGGTTGAAACAGCCCGCGAGTTCCTCGAAGAGATATGCAATCGATACGGATTGATCTGGCATTTCGACGGCATCGTCATGAACGTCGCGACCGAAGCCGAAGTCCAGACGGAAATGATTCCGCTTGATGCCAATATGGCTGCTGGCGCCGAAGACAGGCTTTCACGGCTGGGCGTCAGTGACCCGCGGTTTCCAATAAAGGTCTCCAAGCAAGACGACGTCATCTCGGTATCGGGTCCGCCATCATACATCGAGCTCGTCAGGAAAACCCTCGGGGTGCCTGCCACGCCGAGCGCCAAGCAGGAGACCGGCAAAGCTGTGTCGGTTCGCGTTTTCCGCGGAAGGCAGGCGGAGGCGCAGATTGTCCCCTCCGTCAAACCGAACTAGGACAGGAGGGCAGATTCTTGCAAATAGCACCGATTGGAGCCCTAGAGGCTACGCTTGCAAACTTAACCACCAGCATAAGTTCGCAGCAGCAAATCACCGTCGGCGCGGCAGCCCAGCCCGGCAACCGAATGGTGGGCGCCAAGCAAGAAAAGCACGATGCCGCGAAGGTCAATACACCTGAGCGCAGTGATGTCGCCACGCGGGCAGGTCAGCAGGTGGCGCAGACGCCCGGCGCCAATCCGGCAATAGGCGGCCAGGCTTTCAAGCCGGAGAAGACCGAGCCAATCCTCGAGCACAAACTCTTCGACTACATGGCCGAGACGGAGAAGGCTGCAGGTGGGGTGTTCACGGATCCATCGGCCCTTTTCGGTTCTGCCGTCAAGTCGCTGGAAGGAACCATGCAGCAGGTACAGAAGGCTCTTGGCCAGGCTAACGCCCCCGAAAGTGCTGAAACGGCCGCCGCGCAGGATCGCGCCGACAAGATGGCTCTGTCCGGCAAGGAAGGCGAAGACTCCCGAGCCAAGAATGCAGAGCAACTCCTGGAACGATCGATTTCGGTGATGTGGGCGGCCGCCAATCTCGAGGTGGTTACGAGCAGCGTGACGGCTGTCACGTCGTCCACCAGCACGCTGATCAAGCAACAGTAAGCGCCGCGGAGTGTTCGCGCCCATGCCAACCTCGCTGCGGCGTTTAACGCGATTGGATCGATGCGGCGCCAGGTTTCGCGTTGCGCTCGTTGTCATGGGTATGCTTGTGCTCCAGGCGTGTTCGGTGGAGTTGTATTCCAACCTCAACCAGCGGCAGGCCAACGAGATCGTGGCCACGCTCATGCGTCACGGGATCCCGGCCCAACGCGAGGTCGGCAAGGACGGCAAGATGACGGTTTCCGTACAGAAGGGCCGCTTCGCCGAAGCTATGGCCATTCTCGACGAGAGCGGCTTGCCCAAACAGGAATTCCAGACGCTCGGCGAGGTGTTCAAGAGAGATGGGCTTGTGTCCTCGCCGGTGGAAGAGCGGGCAACGATGATCTATGGCCTGAGCCAGGAGCTGTCGCAGACGATTTCGGACATCGACGGCGTACTTTCGGCGCGCGTTCATCTCGTACTGCCCGAAAACGATCCGCTGAGGCAGCAACTGCTACCGTCGTCCGCCTCCGTGTTCATCCGGCATCGCGCATCCGTTCCGATGAATGAGCTCATCCCGCAGGTCAAGATGCTGGTGGCCAAGGGCATCGCCGGACTGACCTATGACAATGTTTCTGTCACCCTCATTCCGGTTGCAGCGACGGCTCCCAACCAGGAAACCGGCGAGGCCGGTCTCACCACCTTCCTCGGCCTGTGGCTGCATCCAGACAGCGTCGCCGCCGCGATGTCACTGTTTTATGGCATGGCGGCGGCCATATTCGTGCTGGCTGGTCGGTTGGCCTACATGCAGTGGTATCGACGGCCCGGCGTCTACGCGCTCGATGCTCCCGCAATGCCGGTGAAGAAGACATGACCCAGCCCGGCTCGGAGCAAACTGCCAGCCCGGAATGGCAGGCATTCATCTCCAAACCCGCGTCCTATGTGGATGCGGCTTGGCTCGCGGAGTGCTTTGACGGCGCGGTCTGCGAGGCTACCTGCGAGCGCATGCTGCGCTCGCAACGCTTGCAGGAGCGACTGTCGAAGCTTCTGCTCGATCGGCATAGGCTCTCTCCAGTGGTCGAAGAGCCGGCCGATGAGGTGGATCGAGCGATCGCCTTGTCGTCTGGCGAAGAGCTGGAGGAACTTGCACTTCGCTCGGGCGCGATCTACTGGGCTGGAAGTCTGGCCGCTGTCATTGTTGGGCGCGAAGCGGCCGCATTGCAGGCGGCGCTTGGGGCTGATCTGTGCGCTTTCGCCCTCGCTAACCGCGATCTGGCCGGCCCGATTGAGCGATTGGGGCCGCTGGAAGACATTTCCGGTCGCGTCTACGGCGACGGCCTGAGCTGCCTTGGCGCCTGGTGTCAGATCATGCCGGGCGATACGAGCATGCGGGTGCGTCTCAAGCTGGTGCCGCAAGAGCTCATCCACCAGCCGTCAGCCGAACAATTTGCCGAGGTCGGCCCCGCAATTGTTCGACGAGCGATGAGCTAGACGAGATGATCGAATCGGGCAAAGCGTCGGAAGCTCTGAGGCGTCCCTACGCTCGGATCCTGCGGGCCGCCGAGGTGCGCACTCTCCAGGATGGGCATGCGTTTCTCGATGAAGCAAGGCGTGATGCGCAGCAGTTGCGCGACGCCGCTCGGCGAGCCTATGCGGCCGAATATGCGCAGGGCTATGACGACGGCAAGACGCAAGGCGATGCCGAGGCCACGCGGCTAGTCAGCGAGACGGCGGTCAAGGTGGATCGCTATTTTGGTGGGCTGGAATCCGAAGTCATTGGCCTCGCCGTCGATATCGTCAGGCGAATTCTGGGAGAATTCGACGTCGGCGCGCTTGTCGCCAAAGCCGCAAGACAGGCGGTGACTGAAATCCGCCGCGCCAAGTACCTAAAACTCCGAGTTCATTCCGGGTCCATCGAAAGGGTTCGTGATGAGCTGGAGGCAGTCTTGCGCGAGAGTGATCTGGCGATGACGGTTGAGATCGACGCGGATGACGCGCTGGCTGCGGACGCCTGCATCGTTTCGACCGACTTTGCCGTCGTCGACGCGAGCATCGACGCGCAGCTCAAAGCCATAGCTGCCGCGATTGCGCCGAAGACGGAGGTCCGATGACCGCGCCCGCCGCTGATATCGAAAGCCGTCTGGCCTCCATCATTCCGAATTTGCGTTCGGGCCTGCGCGACGATACCGGCCGGCCCAGGAAGGGGCGTGTACGGCGTGTCGCCGGCACCGTCATTCATGCGACTGTGGAGGAGGCCCGTATCGGCGAGATATGCGAACTCGTCGACCCTAGGACCGGAAGGGTGACCAAGGCGGAAGTCGTCGGCCTCATGGACGAAATGGCGATCCTTGTTCCGCTGGGCGATTTGGCCGGTCTTTCAAACCTGACTGAGGTCGTGGCGACCGGAAAAGACCAGCAGGTGCCAGTCGGTCCCAGCCTTCTTGGTCGAGTGATCAGCGCGCTTGGCGAGCCATTGGACGGCAAGCCGCTTTCGCCGAATGGCATCATCGGCAGCTATCCGGTCAATGCCTATCCGCCATCTCCGTTGGAGCGCAGCTTGATTTCCGAGCCGATCCAGCTCGGAATACGCGCCCTCGATGGGCTGCTCACCTGCGCGCGCGGGCAGCGCGTCGGCATCTTTGGCGAACCTGGGGTGGGAAAGTCGATCCTGCTTTCCGATATCGTCAGCGGCACCGATGCCGATGTCGCCGTGGTCGCCCTTGTTGGAGAGCGCGGACGTGAGGTGCGCGAATTCCTCGAACAACAGCTCGGGCCGGAGGGGCGGGCGAGGGCCATTGTCGTCGTTGCGACCTCCGACCGTCCCGCCATTGAGCGTGTCAAGGCTGCCTATGTGGCGACCAGCATTGCCGAATATTTTCGCGACCAGGGCAAACATGTGTTGCTTGCAATGGACAACCTAACCCGGTTTGCCCGTGCGCACCGAGAGATTGGCCTGGCCGCGGGCGAGCCGCCGACGCGTCGCGGCTTTCCGTCTTCGCTGTTTGCGGTCTTGCCCCGTCTGCTCGAGCGGTCAGGCACGGGTCGCGTCGGATCCATCACCAGCCTCTACAGCGTTCTTCTTGAAGGCGACGGTACGCTGGACCCTGTCGCCGAGGAAGTTCAGGCCCTCCTTGATGGCCACGTCTTCTTGTCGAGCGAGCTTGCGCAGCGCAACCATTTCCCGGCCATTGATGTCCTGCGCAGCCGAAGCCGCCTCATGGATTCGGTTGTGGCGCCGGAACATCGGTCCGACGCCGGCCACCTGCGTGAACTGCTTGCCCGCTACGCTGACATCGAGCTTCTCCTGCGCGTCGGTGAATACGAAAAAGGCAGCGATCCCGTGGCGGACGAGGCAGTGGCGAAGATCGGTGTCATCAACGCCTTTCTGCGTCAGGCGTCCGCCACTCATGAGAGCCTGGAGAGGACACGCCAACTCATGCGGGAGATCGTCGGTGAAAGATCGTGAGATGATCACTCGATTACGCGAGCTCAGACGCCGCCGTGAGGACCGTGCAAGGGAAGAGGTGATCAAACGGCACGCCGCTTTGGACCGGGCCGCGAGGGAGGGTCGGCAGGCGGCCAGTGCGGTCACGGAGCACCTGCAGCGCACGGTCGATGCCGAAGATGCAGCGTTCGGCTCGCTTATTGGGCATCGGATAAAAGCTGCCAGCCTTCACCAGCTACAGGGCCGGTTTGAAATCGCCGCCAGAAAAACCGAGCAATTGCGTGAAAACGAGAAGATGGCCGGCGTCGCCGAGCAGCAACGGCAAGCGGAACTGTCGGCAGCTCGCAATGATCATCGTGAGGCCATGAAAGCTCTGACGAAGCTGGACGGGGTATTGGAGCATCTGATCAACCGCACCGCACGACGTTGCCTGGCGCTTGCCGAGCTTTCCGAGGAAGAAGAGCGCGGTCCAACGCGCCTGCCCACATAGCCCAGTTTGTCATCGTGAATATGGATGTGATGCCCCAAGCCTTTGCGTCGGGAAAAACGAGAGCGCAGGTAAAGCCGGCAAAACGCAAGGCCTCACGGTCGAGCGTTGGCGAGCGGCTGGTGCTGAACTCTGTTGCGTCTGTCGACGTTGAGGCATTGAACGCCTTCTACCGCCGGCGCGCGCACGCGGAAATCACGATCGCGGGCAGGGCGGTGCCGATTGCTGCCGTCTGGCCGGCGCCGAACCCTGCGGACCAGCGGTGGTACACCATTGCGTTCTCCGTCGGAGACACGATGGGCAAATTGCGCCTGCCGCTTTCCATGGTCGAAAGAGGCTTCGCCAGGGCAGACGAACTGGTCGACATGAAGCGGCTGGCCCCCGCCCACGCCGCACTGCTGCTGGAATCCGCGTTTGAAGAGGATCTCGAATGGATTGAGGCCAAGCTGGGCGACAGTATCGCGCTCACCTCGGTCACACAAACAGAAGCAGTTTCGGTTTCGGGTGAGACCCCGTTGGCTTTTGTCCTGACCGACAGCCAGGAGACGATTGACTGCGTCTTGAACACGAGTGACGCCAGCCTGGCGGTTCGGATCGGCCGTCTTTTTGACGAGATCGCCAAGGCCAGACCGCCGATCCCGGCCGAATTTCCTTTGCCGATCTGCCTTCGGCGTGGCGCACTCAACCTAACCCTTGGCGAGCTTAAAAGCCTCCAGCCTGACGACGTAGTGCTTTTCAGGAATGAGGCGGAAGAACGCATGGCGGCACTCATCATTGCCGAGCGCCTTTATGCGCCGGTCGCCCTGACGGCCGCCGGGCCGCAATTGCTTGCCGCGCCGATGGCTATCGCCGGATCGAATTGGGAGTGGACCATGAACCAGAACACGTCGCCGCCAGCCGGCCAGACTTTGGAAGAATCAACCCTGGACGAGTTGCCGGTCGTGCTTGCCTTCGAGATCGGCCGCACGGCAATGCCTCTCGGGGAGGTGAAGCAGCTTGCGCCCGGCACTATTGTTCCGCTCGCCGATGTGACCGAGGCGATTGTCGACATCATCGCCAACGGCAAACGTGTCGGCCGCGGTGAGATCGTGCGGATCGGCGAAAGCCTGGGCGTGCGGATCGTGCGCATGTTCGATAATGCTTGAGAATTCGCCCAATCTGCTTGGGATTCTGATCGCAGTCGGCTTTGTCGGGTTGCTGCCTCTGGCGGTCGTCACGATGACGGGATTCTTGAAGATCTCGGTCGTGCTGTTTCTCATCCGCAACGCGCTCGGCGTCCAGCAGATGCCACCCAATCTGGTGCTATACGGCATAGCGCTTGTGCTCACGGTCTATGTGACGACCCCGTTGCTGAGCGAGATGTCGGGCCGACTTGAGGAAGGGCAGGTTCAGTTCCAGACCACGGACGACCTCGCCAGAGCGGCGCAACTGGTCAGGGAACCATTGCAGCGACACCTCATGAAGTTCACCCAGCCGCAGGAGCGGCAGTTCTTTCTCGATGGAACGAGCCGCCTGTGGCCGGAACAGGCGCGGCAGAACCTGAAGGACGACGATCTCTCGATCCTTGTTCCGGCCTTTGTCGCATCCGAGCTGACCCGTGCCTTCGAGATCGGCTTCCTGCTTTATCTTCCTTTCCTCATCATCGATATCGTTGTTGCCAATATCCTGATGACGCTCGGCATGATCATGGTCTCGCCGGTCCTCATATCGATTCCTCTGAAACTGTTCCTTTTCGTTGCCATAGATGGCTGGTCGCGCCTGATGCATGGCCTGATCCTGAGTTACGGCTGACGACACGGCGGGTACGCATGAGCAATGACTTCATCCTGGCGAAGGTCCAAAGCGCGCTTTTGACGGTGCTGTTCGCGTCCAGCCCAGCGATCATTGCGGCACTGGCGGTCGGCATCCTCGTCGGCCTTGCCCAGGCGCTGACACAGATTCAGGACCAGTCGCTGCCGCAGACGATCAAGCTTGTCGTGATCCTGCTGGTCATCATCGTCTTAGGTCCTGTGCTTGGCCAACAGATCGCGCAGCAGGCATCGACGGCTCTGGACGAATTCCCGGTCGTCACACGTTGAGGCACGCAGGTGCCGGTCGAACCACTCTTCGCATCTGTCAAAGACCTTCAGGTCTATCTCCTGGCAGGCGCTTTCGCGCTCGCACGCGTGGGTGGTTTCATGCTTCTGATGCCGCTGTTTTCGCGTGTGCCGCTATCAGGGCTTCTGCGCAATGGCGTGGCATTGGCGCTGGCAGTTCCAATCTTTCCAATGGTCGTGAGCAAGCTGACGAACAGCGACATCACGACCACGATGATCGCAGCCTACATTCTCAAGGAGGTTGTGGTCGGTGTAACGCTCGGGCTGTGTATGGGGATACCATTCTGGGCAGCAGAGGCTGCCGGTGACATCCTCGACCTGCAGCGGGGCTCTACGATGGGGACGCTGATCGACCCTATGATGACGCACGAGACGAGTGCTACCGGCACCTTGCTCGCGGTCATCATGGTCACAATCTACCTGGCTGCCGGCGGCCTGCAGCTTTCCCTGACCAGTCTCTACGAGAGCTACGGCCTGTGGCCGATCGACAGTCTTCTGCCTGTATTCAGCAAGGATGCTGCGGGAATATTCCTGCGTCTGCTGAATCGCATCATGGCGATGGCGCTGACCCTCGTTTTCCCACTCATCATCAGCATGCTCCTGTCCGACATTGTGCTGGCTTTCCTGGCGCGGGCCTCTCCGCACCTGAATGTTTTTGCACTGTCGCTTATCGTGAAGACGCTAGTGTTCAGTCTCGTCTTTGTACTCTATGCGGCTTTCCTGCTCTTCTACATGAACCGCGATCTTGGTTTCCTGCATGAGGCAAGCCGACAGATAGAAGCGATCGGCTGCCGCGAGTGTCAATGAGAATAAATATGAGCAAAAGCTAATAAAAAGCGCCATCCTTCGCCGGCCAATAAATACGATTTATCAATGAGGAAAGATTCTGATGATTTGACAAGCGGCAGACCCGCCGATGATCTTACGCGCTATCGACGTGTCGTTGGAACGCGCATCCGTTGGAAGCCATGGCTCGCCCGATCACTTTACCGATCTACGAGGATTTGCGAATGGTCGATGCGGGCAGATTGCGCAGACTCGTCAGGATGGGTGCCTATGAAGGGCATACAGGAGGGCTTGCGCGCGGCAAGCTCCAGGCCAACGTCGTGATTGTGCCGCGCAGCTTTGCCGCCGATTTCTATCAGTTTTGTGTCCGCAATCCGAAACCCTGCCCTTTGGTCGGTGTGAGCCGTGCGGGCAGCCCATTTCTGCCTGCGCTGGGCGATATCGATATCCGGACCGATGCACCACAGTACAGCATCTATCACTTCGGCGAGATGATCCGCCAGACCACAGACATCATCGACCTGTGGCGAGATGACTTTGCGGCCTTCGCGCTCGGCAGTTCGCTCACCGTCGAGGCCGCACTTGTCGAACGAGGCGTGAAACTCCGGCGTATCGGCCGTGGAAAAACCGGCCCCAAGTTCCGCACCAAGATCGAGACGTCCCAAGTCGGACCGTTCGGTGGCGAAATGGTCGTCTCCATGCGTCCGATACGGCATAGCGAAGTCGACAAGGTTCGCGTGCTCACCGCGCGCTTTCCGCATGCGCACGGGTCTCCCATCCATGTCGGAGAGCCCACGACGGTCGGCATCCGAAATTTGATGGCTCCCGACTGGGGTGATGCCGTCGAAGTCTTGGACGGGGAGATCCCTGTATTCTGGGCGAGCAGCCTGACCGCCCAAGACGCTCTTGCTCGTGCCGAACTCGCGATCTCCATCACAGTCTCGCCGGGCCATATGCTGATCACCGACGTGGATGCACGAGCGCTGTCTTGGCCTAATTTCGAGCTTGGCGCGAGCTTGCAATGATCGCGCTCAAGTCGGAGCTTGCCTGATCCAACGGCTCCGAATCACTTCGACTGCAGGGCGGACGCGAGGATAGGTACCCTTTGCCGCCGTTCGGTTTTCTGAGAGCATGACTCGGGTACGCGCAATCCGGGAGCCGATATTCCATGCCGACAAGAACCGATGCCAGTGAAGCGCGCCGATGGTTTGCCGAAGACCTGCGTGTCGCGTCACCGGTCTTACACAACCCTGCGGTCATCGAGGCCTTCGCAAAGGTTCCGCGCGAACACTACCTTGGCAACGGGCCGTGGCGCATCCATTCGAGATTGCAGATCGGGGCGGTCCATACCAGCCCTTCAGCCGCACTTCATGAGATTTACCACGACGTTCTGGTCTCACTTGACGAAAAACGCGGATTAAACAGCGGTTTGCCATCGCTTTGGGCCTTGGTTTTCGACCATGTGAACATCGCTCCCGGCCAGACCGTCCTTCAGGTCGGCGCCGGTGTCGGCTATTTCACCGCCATCCTCGCCGAACTGACGGGTTCTCAAGGGCGCGTGATTGCCTATGAGATCGACGAAGAACTAGCCCGGCGCGCGCAAAGCAATCTTGCCCATTACGCCCATGTCGAAGTGGTATCCGGTGATGCAACGCAGGCAGTTGATCTGCCAGACCTCAATGTCGTGGTCGCCTTTGCCGGAGTGACGCACGTGCCGGAACGGTGGCTTTCGAATTTGTCCGACGCTGGCAGGATGGCACTGCCGTTCACGGCTGAAGACCAACGAGGCTTCATGATGCTTCTGCAAAGGGCTGGCGATACGTTTCCTGTACGGTCTCTTATGCCATGCGGGTTTTACCCGTGCAGCGGAGCCAGGCGCAGTGACGAAGAAAAGGCCTTGAAGGCTGCCCTCAAGGCTGCCCGAGGCAAGGTCACCCGTCTCGCGCAATACCATCGACGGCGACCAGCAAATGGTCTCGAGAACGCTTGGCTGATGACCGACACATACTGGATTTCGAAAGCCTAGAGATCGATGTCAATCTTGCGTGTCGCCGTCGTAGCGTGCGGCACGTCGTTCCACCAGCGATCTATGCCGTCGGGAGCAGTCCGAAACATCATTGCGTCCGAAATTTCCCCGATCCGCGCGCGCGGATCGCAACCGCGGTCCTGGCCGGCTGCAGCGCAGGCTTTCTCTTGGCTTCGAGAATGCTTGGCTGATGACCGACACATGCTGGATTCGAAAGCCTGGCGATCGATATCAATCTCGCGTGTCGCCGTCGTAGGGTGTGGCCCGCATTGAAGGGCGTTCCACGAAGGGTCTATACCATTGTGCCAGTCGTGGCCTTCCCTGCAGGAAGTCGGGCACTCCGCGGAATTCCAGCCAGCTTAGACAAGTGGCTAGCGCGATGTGGCCGGGGAGATAGTGATGCAGCACCTCGCCAAAGTTTCGCTTGTCGAACGTCTGGCCACAAACGGGGCAGAACTCGAAAAACCCTGCTTCGTCGTTGGCCGGCGTCGCGTGGCGCTTGGCCCTGGTGCCGGGTGCGGGGTTGTTGGATCGATCTCGTCTCACGTTGGTCGCCACCGCGCGTAACTTTGATGGGGACGGGCGGACAGCCGATCGGGGTGACCGGTGGGCCGCCGGACCTAACCGGCTGCCAACGGCGCTGCCGGCTACGAGCGAATTATAGCCCGTTTCATGCGTCATTAGTAATTCAATAAAATGATAGTGTTCCGTTCCTCTAGCTCGTCTAGCCGCCAGACCGGGCGCGTTCATTGCCCCTATGATGCGGACTCTGGTGGACAATCTGCCCTAAGGGGGACGGATGGACACTCGAGGTCAAGTTCGACTTCGTGATCGATGACGCCGATATTCGCATTCTCACTCGCCGCGTTGTCGATTGGACGACGAAGTAGGCCGAGTAAAGTGAGCCCATCAACCTACGAATCTAGTGTCAGGAGTTCTAAAGTAAGGTAGACGACGTCCGAACACGCCTCCGAGTCCGGATGATCGTACCGCCGGCGTCCTTGAAGATGGTTTTATAGACGACCGCATCATCTAGATATAGATATCAGGGAAGCGTCCCGCTGCGTGTGCCGTTGGGCGACGGGTGTAGCCGAGCTCGAGCTTGCGTTTGTGGCCTTCGTGCGCCAGCCGAGGCCTACATCCTTCACACTCGAGGGCGATTGTAGCGATGATTCTGGACCTCGCATCCGTCGCGACCTCGCCCGACTGAAGATACTCATTAAGGTCAATGTTGTCGGGCGACCCGTCCTAAAAATCTAGAAATCAAATAATTAGAAGATCTGGTAGCAGGAGCGCGCTGCCGCCTTTGCCATACTCCGGAGTATCAGTTCCGGCTTCGCTGCTGCGGCTGAACGAACGGAGCCTATCCCGGATCTTCGCGTGCCGATTTTTTACTCGCTTCCCGCCAACGACAACCCACGGGCGCGCTCGCATAGCAGGGCAAGCAATTCGCTGCGCCGCGCTTCCGGTGTGTCGACGGGCAACACGAAGCAAAGCGTCTTGTTGATGGCCCCGTTGCCGTCGCGGATGGGCGCGGCCATGCACCACGTGAAGCGGTCGGCCAGAGCAGCCGTCTCGCTGAAACCTTGCTGGCGCGCCAGAGCGACATCGCCGAAGAACTCGGCTGGTGCAATGACGCGGCCGTCGGGAAGCTTGTAGTCGCCAGGCGCAATGAAGTCCCGTATTTCCTGCTCGCTCATATGGCCGAGCAGCAACCTTCCGGACGCCGTCCACGGGATCGGAACCTCGACTCCGACATCGCTTGAAATCCGGAACGGGCCAGGAGAGTCCCTGCAATCAAGGACGACGTATTTGTTCCCGCGCAGGCCACACAGTTGGACGGTCTCGCCCGTCTCCGCGGCTAGTCTGTCCAGGGTTTCGATGATGCGCCGGTAATGGGCATTATGATGTGAGTAGGCCCAGCCGAACAGATGCATCGCCTTTCCGAAATAGACATAGCCTTCCGTTCCGACGTTCTCGAGCATTTCGGCTTCCAGCAGGCTGTTGACGATTTCATAAGTGGTTGAACGCGGCGCCCCGATCATCTTGGCGATGTCGCCGACGCGCATCGGCGCGCGGTGCCGCAGAAGGGCCTCGAGTAGCATGATGACGCGGTCGATCCCGCGACGCCGTTCGCCATTGCGCGGCTCGGCGCCGGCTTCCGTTTCAATTAGACCAGTGACGCCATCGCTCATGTAGGCCGCACCCGCGCAAAAATCATTTCGGCCCTCGTCTCAAGACGCTTGAAAGATGTCAAGGCTCAGTCTAGCATCCCCTTTGTCCGATATACAGGCTTATTGTCTGAGATATCGGACAATAACGAGCCAGGCGCAGTAAGTCCTGACGAGAAAAACGGGCGGTTTCCGATACGGGAACCGGCGGGTTTTCTCGTCCCGACCCCGCACGTCCAGGCATAACTTCAGAAGGGAACAATCATGACGAAATCATCGTTTTTCGCATCCGCCAGTGCCCTTTGCCTCGGCCTTCTCCTCAGCCTCGGCGCCGGGTCGCAGGCCAACGCCTCGGCTAAATGCATCAAGGGCGATCGCAAAGCGCCATATACGATCGGCTGGGCCAATATCTATTCAGTGCCGACCTGGATGAAGCAGACACAGGGCACGATCGAAGCCGAAGTCGAGACTTTGAAGAAGCAAGGCTTGGTCGACAAACTCGTCGTGACCGATGCCCAGGGCGACGCCAACGTCCAGATTCAGCAGATCCAGTCGATGATCGATTCCGATGTCGATGCCATCATCCTGATCGCTGGTTCGTCGACCGCGCCGGCGCGCGTGCTGGCGGACGCCTGCGCCAAGGGCATCGCCATCATCAACTTCGACAGCCTCGTCGATACCGACCAGGTGACCGCCAAGGTCAACACCGATTCCTCACAGTGGGGCGACCAGGCGGCCAAGTTCCTGATCGACGCCATCGGTGGCAAGGGCAAGATCCTCATCCTCAATGGCCCAGCCGGCGTTTCGGTCAGCGACGACCGGCGCAAAGGCGCCGATGCCGAGCTTAAGGCCCATCCCGATGTGAAGGTGCTTGCCGAGACGAACACGCCTTACAATGTCGCGCCCGCCCAAGAGGCCGTCACCAGCCTACTTTTCGCCAACCCCGAAATCGACGGCATCCTGTCGCTGGGCGGCGCGTTGTCGGCGGGCGCCGTGCTCGCGCTCGACAAGCAGGGCCGCGACCAGGTGCCGATCACCGGCGAGAATGCGCGCCAGTTCCTCGAACTGTGGAAGGAAAAGGGCCTGAAGAGCTGGGCGACGATGCAGCCGAACTGGCTCGGCGCCTTCGCCACCTACACCGCCGTCCAGGCACTGGAAGGCGAGGATGTGCCGGCTTTCGTCAAGATCCCGTTGCCGGTGATCGACAATTCCAACATCGACGAATACCTCGCCCGGGCGAAGGATTTCCCGGCTGACGGTTATATCTATTCGCCGTACGATGAGGATCTATTTAAGAAGCTGCTGGCCCAGAAATAAGCCTGAAGGGTTGTAGCATTGACAACCACGGCTCCGCTTCTCGCCGCGCGGGGGGTGTCGAAGTCCTTCTTCGGCAACCCCGTTCTGCGCAACGTTTCCATCGCTCTCCAGCCGGGCCGCGTGCATGCGCTGCTGGGCGAGAACGGCGCAGGTAAGTCGACACTGATCAACCTTTTGTCCGGCGCCTTGCGCCCGGACGGCGGGGCGATCGAGGTCGATGGGCGCCCGGTCTCGCGCATGATCCCCGCCAATGCGCGACAGGCCGGGATCGCTGTTGTCCAGCAGGAACTGAGCCTGACGGCCAGCTTGTCCATTGCCGAAAACATCGGGCTCGGTGCCTATCCCAAACGGTTCGGCTTGATCGACTACAACGAGCTTGCCGTCCAGGCCAAAGCCGCATGCGATCTTGTCGGGCTTTACGAACCGCTGTCTACGCCGGTGGGGCACCTGTCCCTCGGCCGCCGGCAGATGGTGGAGATCGCCAAGGCGCTTTACCGCCGGCCGCGCGTGCTCATTCTCGACGAACCCACCTCATCGCTATCGGCAACTGAGACAAAAATCCTCACCGACCTGCTGGAGAGGCTTCGGGGCGAGGGCATCGCTATTCTCTACATCTCACACCGACTGAACGAGGTGATGACGCTGTGCCAGCATGTCACCGTGCTCAAGGACGGGACCTGCACGGCGGACTGCTCGCTGGAAGGAACCGATGCCGCCGGGCTGGTACGGCTGATGGTCGGCCGCGACCCCGGCGATCTCTTTCCACGATGGCGGCCTTCGCCATCGCCGGCCGACGCCATCTCGGTACGTAAATTTTCGGCCGGCCTGATGCGCGACGTCGATCTCGACATCAGGACGGGCGAGGTGCTTGGCATTGGCGGCCTGGTCGGGCAGGGGCAGGAAGATCTGCTGCTTGGCCTCTACGGCGCGATCCCCGCCAGGACGGTATCCGCGACGGTTAACGGTGTTTCGGGTTTGCCCCGTAGCGTGCCGAACGCCAATGCGCTCGGCCTCGCTTATGTCCCGGCTGACCGCAAGCGCGAAGGCCTGCACCTGATCCATCCCATCATCACCAATATGATGCTGCCCGCCTTCGCAAGGCTGCCGGCGCTGAAGCTGCGCAGCCGGCGTGCCGAGCGCGATATGGCAAGGGGTCTCGCCGCCCAGCTTGCCATCAAAGGCGACCTCGACCGCCCGGCGCAGGCACTCTCAGGTGGCAACCAGCAGAAGGTCGCGCTGGCGAAATGGATGCCACACGAGCCGCTTGTGCTTCTCCTCAACGACCCGACGCGCGGCGTCGATGTCGAGACCAAGCGTGAGATCTACATGATGCTTCGCAAACTCGCCGCCGCCGGCAAGGCGATCGTGCTACTCAGTTCCGACACACCCGAACTGGTGCACCTTTGCGACCGCGTCGGCGTGGTCCGCGAAGGCCGCATCGTGGCCATGCTCGAGCGCGAGGCACTGAGCGAGGAAGCCATCGTTTCCGCCGCAATGGGCGCCGAACAGCAGAAAGTTGCGGCATGAGCGCGGTTGCATCCTCAAGCCAAGCCGGCGCGCTCTACTGGCCGGTTCAGCTGCGCCGCAATGTCGGCGTGCGCAGCCTGTTCGCTGTGGTCCTGGCGTTCGTCATTGCCTACGGTTCCCTGTTTCCCGGCCTCTTGACAGCGTCTGGTTTCGCCAAATTCACCCAGAGCTGGTTTCCGCTGGCGCTGGTCGCCATGGCCCAGGCGATCCTCATGCTCACCGGCGGCATAAGCCTGGCCATCGGCGCCATGGTCAGCCTGGGCGCGGTGATCGCTGCGACGACGATGACTGGGCCGCTGGGCGTAGCCGGCGGTGCCGCTGAGGTGGCGCTGACCGGTCTCGGCATCGGTGCCGCGATCGGGTTCATCGTCGTGAAACTTCGGTTGCCGGCGATCGTGGTGACGCTCGCTGGCTCCTTCATTATCGGCGGCGCTGCGCTGCTCATCCTGCCGAGGCCGGGCGGCGCCATACCCGAGTGGCTGTCGGACCTGCTTGCCGGCAACACGCCGGCGGCATTCGTGCTGCTGGTACTCATCGTGCTTTTGTGGAAACTCTATCTCGCCACGCCGCTTGGTTTGAGCATCTATGCTGCAGGCGAAAATCCCGTCGGCGCCTACCGCTCCAGCGTGCCGGTCGACGGTGCCCGGATCGCCGCCTACGCGATTAGCGGCCTACTTTGCACAGGCGCCGGCCTGTTCATCGCCGCGCAAACGGGTTCGGGCGATCCAGTCATCGGCACGGCGTTCACGCTGAATTCCATTGCCGCCGCAGTGCTCGGCGGCATCGGTTTCCTCGGCGGCCAGGGTACAATGCGCGGCGCTCTTGCGGGCAGCCTGCTGCTCAGCCTGATGATCAGTGTCATGTTCTTCCTCGGCTTCACGCCGGTCGCCCAATATGTCGCCCAGGGCCTCATCATCATCGGGGCGGTCGCCATCCCGCAATTCCGCAAGGTGCAGCAATGACAGCACGGAAAGACAGCGTGAGCGGCAGGCGCGCACTGACGATTCTGCGCAGCCGGCCCTTCCTTACGATCGCTATAGTTGCGGCGGTATGGATCGCGGCGAGCTTCGCTTCACATGGCTTCGGCGCTTATGGGCATTTGCGCTATTTGGTTGAATTGGGCGCGGTGATCGGCCTGGTCGCGGCGGGCCAAACTTTCGTGGTGATTGCCGGCGGCATCGACCTTTCCGTCGCGGCGATCGTCACGGTTAGCGCTGTCAGCCTGCCGCTGCTTTCGTGGCAGGCGGATCCGACAGGGCTCACCGCCGTTCTTGCAGTTCTCACGTTGACGAGCGCAATCGGTCTGGTGAACGGGCTGGGCGTGGCGCTGTTGCGCGTTCATCCAATGATCATGACACTGGCGATGGCGACATTCCTGCAAGGTCTGCTGATCATCATCGCCGGCGGCAGTGCCGTGACCGCCGAGAACCCGCTGGTCCGCTGGCTCGGCAATGCGCGGCCGGTCGGTATTCCGGCAGGCGTGCTTTTGTGGGTGGTCATTTCAGTGATCGTTCTGACCACGATGCATGCGACATCCCTTGGCGCCCGGATATTCGCGATGGGCGCCAATCCGCTCGCCGCGGCGCTGTCCGGGGTTCCGGTCGCCTCGACCACGCTGGCGGTCTACGGCATCAGCGGCTTCTGTGCGGGACTTGCCGGTGTGTTGGTCCTCGGCATGAACGGACAAGGCTATGTCGGTATCGGCGATCCTTATCTGCTCGCCTCGATTGCCGCCGTGGTGCTTGGCGGCACCTCGATCCTCGGCGGGCTCGGCACCTATGCCGGCACCATCCCCGGCGCCATCCTGCTGGTTACGATCACGGCGCTGATCACCGTGGTCAACGCATCGCCCGGCTGGCGCAGTATCCTGTTTGGGTCCCTGATCCTGGGGCTGCTGCTTCTCTCAGGCAGAGAGCAGGCCCGCCGATGACATATCGTCCAGCCGATAAATGCGCCGTGCATTGCCGTAGAACAGTGCCGTCTGCTCGTCCGCGGAAAGCTCTCCTGCAATGGCCTTGAAGCTGTCATACACCGCATCGAACGATGCATGCAGGCCGGCGACCGGAAAGTCGCTGCCGAACATCGCGCGCCGCGTACCGAAACAGTCGATGCAATGCATGACAACCGACCTTAGGCTGTCGAGCGTCCAATCATGATCGTAGGCGACCAGATCCGATATCTTGATGGCGACGTTCTCGCGCTCCGACAAAAGCCGCAGCCCTTCGCGCCACACCCGCATCCCGTCCGCATCGCGATCGATCGGGCTGCCGCAATGGTTGAGAACAAAGAGCTGGTCCGGAAAGGCCGCTGCAAGGCGCGCCGCGCCGGTGAGCTGGCGCGGAAATACCATCAGGTCGAAAACCAGCCGGCGACGCCCAAGCAGGGACAGGCCGGCACGCCAGGCCGGATCGTCCATGATGCCGTCACGGGCGGCAAAACGACGGGCGGGATCCGGATCCCAGCTCAGTATGTCGCGTACGCCGACGACACGGTCGAATGCCGCCTGCGCCTGGACCAGCGCCGGCGCTTGGCGGTTCGCCAGAGGTACGTGAACGACATAACGGGCGGCCACGCCGCGCGACTTGTCGAGGGTTTCAAGCCACCGCGTTTCACCGACGCAGTCATCCCCGGCCCAACCGGCTTCAACATGGACGGTGGCGACGACACTGTGCTGGCCGGCGTCGCGCAAATAATCTTCAGGAAGGTAGTTTCGCCGCAAGGGGCCAAGCTCGCCCAGACCGCCGCGTTCGCCAGCCGTGGGCGTGAGCCAGGGATGGCGGCCGAGGCCGAGATCCCAAAGGTGATGGTGGGCATCGATGATCGGTCCGCAGTAACGCTTTGGCACGCATCTCTCTCATGGTGTGGCCGGCATCGGAAATCGATCCGGACTTCATCCTGCGAAAGCGAAAGGACTAGCATCGGATGACCGAAAACTCACCCGTACTGTCGCTCGCGACCCGTGAAAATTTCCTGCTCGACGATCGTATCCGCGGCGTGCCGCCTGGCACCCTCGGGCTGGACAGCAGCTTTGTCGCATCTGAGCGCTGGCATCCAGCGCATGGACGTATGTCGTTGCCGGTGTTGACCCTCGACGAGGAGGCCTTCATCGCCAATCGTGACCTGTTCCTGGGGTATGCGCGAGAACAGGGCGCCGTGATCGCCCCGCATGCCAAGACCCCGATGGCGCCTGACCTTGCCCGGTCGCTGATCGAGGCCGGAGCATGGGGCACGACCGTCGCCGACATAAGGCCGGCCACAGTGATGCTCAGAGCCGGGCTCTCTCGGCTGATCATCGCCAATGAGGTCGGTGGACCAGGTGGTGCAAACCGACTTGCTGTCCTTGTCGGCGCCTGGCCAAGCGCCGAGTTCTACGTTTTTGCCGACTCTCTCGATGCCGTGAATGCGCTTGCTAAAGCTTGGCGCGCCAATGCGACGCTGCCGCCATTGCGCGTGCTCGTCGAACTTGGTGCGGGGAGGGCAGGCGCCCGGACCACCGGCAAAGCCGAGGCGATCGCCGACGCGGTTGTAGCAGCCGGCGGGCGGCTGCTGATCGCCGGGGTCGCAACCTACGAAGGTGCCGCGGCGCAAGCCGATCCTGGCCGCACCGATGAGGCGATATCCGCCCTGTTGGCAATGACAGCCGATATGTTCCTGCGGCTCCGCGCCCGCGTCGGCGGCGACACCCCGCTGATCGTCACCGCCGGCGGCTCGGTGTACTTCGACAAGGTGGTCGGAGCGCTTTCGCCCCTCGTCTCCAGGGACGGCAATGCCACGTTGGTGCTGCGCAGCGGCGCCATCTTCTTTCACGACCATGGCGTCTACGACAGGTCGCTCGGCGCACTCGATGCCCGCGACGGTTTTGCGATCGGCGGCGTCAGTGCTTCCGCACGAAATTCCTTCCATCCGGCTTTGCGCCTGTGGGCCGAGGTACTGTCGCGGCCGGAGCCCGGCCTTGCTATCTGCGGTATGGGCATGCGCGACGTGTCGTTCGACCAGGGCTTTCCGAAGGTCGTGACCATCTTTCGTGCCGGCAAGCAGCTGCCGAAAGCGCGTGCCGAGGTCTTCAAGCTCAACGACCAGCACGCCTTCCTGGAAATTGCGTCGGGCGACGATATTGCCGTTGGTGACGTCGTTGAATTCGGCATCTCGCACCCCTGCACCTGCCTCGATCGCTATCGCGTGATCTTCGGCGCCGACGCGGCCGGGTATGTCCGCCACGCCTTTCCTACCTATTTCGGCTGAGCAGATATCGCGGCCACTTCCAAAAAAGAGAACCTCGAAAGGATCTGATATGATCAAGTACTTCCAGTCCGGCTCCCGCATGTCTCAGGCGGTCGCCTATGGCGGCCTTGTGCACATCGCAGGCCAGGTGGCAGACGACCGCAAGGCCGGCATCGAGGGTCAGACGAACGACGTGCTCTCCAAGGTCGAGGCGCTCCTTGTTGAGGCCGGCAGCAGCAAGTCGAGGCTAGTGGCGATCAATATCTTCCTGCCGCAGATCGCCGACTTCGATGCCATGAACAGCATCTACGATGCCTGGGTGGATCCTGCGCGCCTGCCGGCGCGCGCCTGTGTCGAGGCGCGTCTCGCCGATCCCGACCTCCGCATAGAGGTCACTGCGATCGCAGCTGTCTGAGCCGCCGCCATGCACACCGGCCTCAGCCATACGCTCGACTTCGACCGGGACGGCAAGACACTCGGCCATCTCAGCATTCCGTTTTCGATCGACCGTTCGCCCTATTTCCAGGTCAAGGTCCCGATCTGCCTTGTCCGCAACGGCGAAGGCCCGTCGGTGCTTCTGATGGCCGGCAATCACGGCGACGAATATGAAGGCGAGCTGTCGCTGGCAAAGCTGGTGCGCCGGCTCGATCCCAAGCGGATCAAGGGTCGCGTCACCATCCTGCCGACGGCGAACGTGCCGGCGGTGATCGCCGCAAAGCGCTGCTCGCCACTCGACGGCGGCAATCTCAACCGCGCCTTTCCGGGCGACCCGTCAGGCACGCCAACAAGCCGGCTTGCCAATTTCCTGGAGATGGAACTGTTTCCCCGCCACGACGTCATCTTCGACATTCATTCTGGCGGCACCTCGATGGAGCATCTGCCGACCGCGCTGGTCGAGCACAATACCGATCCCGACCGGCACCGGCGCGGTGTGGAGCTGATGCGGACGCTCAGCATGCCCTATGGGTTCGTGGCCGACAACGGCCAGGCCTCACCGACCTCCATGGGTGCGGCGCGCCGGGCCGGCGCCATCGGCGTCAGCGGAGAGTTCGGCGGCGGTGGCACTGTCACGGTCGATACTATGGAGATTACCGCCCGCGCACTCGACGCCCTGATGGCCGCCTTGGGAGTGGTTGAGGCGCCGGTTCTTGCACCGGCAACCGGGCCTTCGGCGCCGACGCGGCTTCTTTCGTTGTCTCGGCACAGTCAGGGCCTTTATGCCACAAGCCGTGGTTGGTTCGAGCCGGCAGTCAGGCTGGGCGACAGCGTGACTTCAGGCCAACTGGCGGGCTGGTACCACGACCTCGAACGGCTCGACCTCGCCGAGCAAGCCCTGCACTTCGTCGAAAGCGGCATTGTGCTTTCGCGGCGGCTGCACACGATGTGCGAGGCGGGAGACTGCCTCATGCAGGTCGCCGAGCCGGTCGACTGATAAGAAGCCCTCCCGACCATACGCCCATATCGGGATCAAGACTGAGGATAACCGGATGCAACTGTCCATGTGGACCTATCCTTGGGATGTCCAGGATCTGGGCTTGGAGACGGTCGAGCGCGATCTTGTCGAGCGTGCCGGGCTCAACATGATCAGTCTGGCGACTTCCTATCACGCTGGCCGGTTCCTGCAGCCGCGCAGCCCGCGCCGGAAAGCCTATTTTCCGGAAGACGGAACCATCTATTTCAAGCCAGATGCGGCACGCTGGGCCGACCTTGCCATCCAGCCCAAGGTGGCGGACGTGATCATGGAAGGCGGCGATGTGCTTGGCGACCTTGTCCGCCGGCGCGAGGTGGGCGGGCTCGGCGTTTCGTGCTGGACGGTCTGCTTGCACAACACCCGGCTCGGCATGCTTCATCCGCAGGCCGTAACCCGCAACGCCTTCGGCGATCCCAACTACTACAATCTCTGCCCATCACATCCGGATGCGCGCGCCTATGTCCGCGCGCTGATCGCCGATATCTCGCACAGCTACAGGCCAGACCGGATCGAGCTTGAAAGCCCTTCCTTCATGGGCTTCGCCCACGAATACCATCATGAGAAAGATGGTGTCGGGCTGACGCCGGAAGTCGATTTTCTGTTGTCGATATGTTTTTGTCCGTCCTGCCTTGCGCGCGCGGCCGGGGCCCGCGTCGACGGCGAAGTAGCGCGCAAGCTCGTCGGGCAATGGATCGTCGAGACCTGCGAGCGCGCCGTGCCCGAACGGCGCTTTCCAGATTTTCCGGGGAGCGGCCTCGACACTTTTTTGCCATGGCCGGAACTCCATGGCTACCTGCAGTGGCGGTTCGAACCGGTGACCAGCCTGGTCGCCGAACTGCGCGAGGTGGCCAATCCGGCGACCCGCGTTGTCATCATCGATTTGAAAGACGGTTGGCTTGGCGGCTGCGATCTCGCGGCGCTCGGCAAGGTCTGTGACGGGGCAATCCTGTGTGCCTACGACATGCAGCCCGGCGAGGTCGCCAGACTGATGGCAGCCGGACGCGCAGCCCTTGGCGCGGAAAAATTCCTCGGCGCCGGCTACCGGCTGTTCTATCCGGAAATGGCAGGCCCCGATATCCTCACCGCCAAGGTGAAACCTGCGATGGCGCCGGATGTCGACGGCATCAATTTTTACAATTACGGCCTTGTCCCTGCCGCACGACTCGATTGGCTGAGTGCCGCACGATCCGTTTGAAAAACCGATCCGTTGCCTCAGTCTGCTAGGACTGACCTCGCTTTGCCTTGGAGCTTTATGAGCGTGCCGACTATTCGCTTCGGTCACATTGGCCGGCGGCGGCCGGACAAGCTGAAAGCATGGCTGTGAAGGTCCATGGGGATCTAAGATTATACGCTCTAGCGTATTTTAGTCTTTATACGCTTCCGAGTATACGTAGCGGCGGTGCCGCCTTCGTCAGGCCGGACGGCTTTGTCGCGTGGCGGTCAACGCACGGTGTGCTTGATCCTGTACAGGTGCTTATCGAAACACTTGATGGGTTCGGTTTCCGCACGGAGGCGCACGAACACTATCGGTGAACGGCGGCGAGTGCGGATGCCTCCCGCCTTCGGGCATGACTTCCTTGCCGATGCCATCACTGGGAATGACAGCGATGCCAGGCGCTTGCTCCTTTTCCTACTCGTTGTCGCCGAGTAGGGCCGTGCAAACCGCTTCGGTGACCTTGTCGGTGGTGGCGGTTCCGCCGAGGTCGGGCGTGTGCAGTGAGGCGTCCGCCGTCACGCGCTCGATGGCGCGCATCAGGCGCGCCGCGGCAGCCGGCTCGCCGAGATGCTCCAGCATCATCACCGCCGACCAGAACGTGCCGACCGGATTGGCGATGCCCTTGCCGGTGATGTCGAAGGCCGAGCCGTGGATCGGCTCGAACATCGACGGAAACCGCCGCTCGGGGTTGAGGTTCGCAGTCGGCGCGATGCCGATCGATCCGGCAAGTGCGGCCGCAAGATCCGACAGGATGTCGGCGTGAAGGTTGGTCGCGACGATCGTGTCGAGCGAGCACGGATTGAGCGTCATGCGCACCGTCATCGCGTCGACCAGCATTTTGTCCCATGCAACATCCGGAAAATCAGCCGCGACCTCATGCGCGATGTCGTCCCAGAGCACCATGCCGTGACGCTGGGCGTTCGACTTGGTGACCACCGTCAACAGCTTTCGCGGCCGTGACCGCGCCATCTCGAAGGCGAAGCGCATGATGCGCGTGACGCCGGCGCGGGTGAAGATCGAGACCTCGGTTGCAACTTCCTCAGGCAGGCCGAGATGCGAGCGCCCGCCCTGGCCGGCGTACTCGCCTTCCGAATTCTCCCGAACGATGACCCAGTCGAGATCCCCTGCCGTGACGCCGCGAAGCGGGCTCTCGATACCGGGCAGGATGCGGGTCGGGCGCACGTTGGCGTATTGGTCGAAGGGCTGGCAGATCGCGAGCCGCAACCCCCAAAGCGTCAGATGGTCGGGCACGTCTGGCGCGCCGACGGCGCCGAAATAGATCGCGTCGAAGGCCTTCAGCCGCTCGGTGCCGTCCTTGGGCATCATCACGCCGTTCAGCTTGTAGTAGTCCGAGCCCCAGTCGAAATGCTGCACCTCGAGACTGAAACCGCCGTCGCGCGTGGCGCAGGAGGCCAGCGCACGAAGGCCGGCCGCTACGACTTCCTTGCCGATCCCATCGCCTGGAATGGCCGCGATCCTATAGCTTCGCATTGGTCCAGTCCTCCTCTTGTGGCGCTAAACTCGCATGGACCATCGTGCTGGCCTTTGGCAGTGGGGCCGAATGCCCCCATTACCGCAAATGGTCAATCAAACCGTTCAGCAGGAGCAGCAACGCCCCAGCGACGACAGCCGCGGCCGCGTCGTCCAGCATAATGCCGGCCCCACCCCTTACCTTGTCATGCATGATACGGATGGGCCAAGGCTTGACGACGTCGAAAAACCGGAAAGCAAGGAAGCCTGCTGCCCACCAGAGTGGGTCGATCGGAAGCATGGAAAGTGTCGCGGCGGCGCCGAAGGTCTCATCGATGACGACGATCTGCGGATCCTCCGTCCCGGTACCGGAGATAACATGCGATGACGCCCATACGCCAACGGCGAACAGGGCCGCATAGGCAAGCACGGTCAGCCAAGGCGATGCAGGTATCAGAGCTGCGGCAACAGCCACTCCAACCATTGCGCCGACCGTGCCCGGCCATACTGGAGATAATCCCGCGCCAAGAGAGGTCGCGAGCAGGTAGGCAAACCTGGGTGAAAATTTATGCATCGAGTTTCGGCCGGCTTCCGACGGATGGCAAGCAATCATAGTCACATCGTTCGGGTGCGGCCGCCAGACCGCCGGTCGATTTGCTCCGTCAGCTTTGGCGAGCGCCTTAATCCGCCGGCCGCATCCGCCAAAAAGAAATCGCTGTTGCGGCGGGTTGAGAACGTTGCTGAGCCAGTTCTCCGTCTGCGTTGACCAAGTCGAACGGTGGCGACGGTGGAACAAACCCGCAAATTGCTGGTAAAGCTCGGTGAAACGACATCATCAGAGGAGCCGCCATGATCGCCTGTCTCATGAAAAGTCGCATCGACCCGCTATGGGAGCAGGCCGCCTCTCCGCTGATCGGGATCGGCATGACGCCGAACCAGGTTACGGCTAGCGGGCTCGTGCTCGTCGCCTTGTCGTCGGCCGCCTATGTCTATCACCATTCAAGTCTTGCCTTTGGCCTTTGCCTGGCGTTTGCCTTCACCTTCGACGCGCTGGACGGTGCGGTCGCCCGCCGGACAAATATGAGCACCAAGGCCGGTATTTCGACGCTGTCGTCGACCGCTATCAGGAATTGGCCGTCTTTGCGGCAATCGGCTGGGTCGCCGATCTGTGGGCGATCGCAATGTTCGCGTTCGCCGGCGGGATACTCACAAGTTACGCCAAGGCACGGACGGCGCTGGAAATTCCCGTAGAAAACCATGGTTGGCCGGATTTCTTCGAGCGGATGGAACGTCTGGTGTTCATTTGCGTGCTGCTCGCCGCCGACGGAGTCGCGACCGCCATGGGCGCGGCTTCGCCCTGGATTCTGGCGGGTGGGTTCGCGCTGTACGCAGTGCTGGCCAACGCCACAGCGCTACAACGGATCAGTCGTGCATTTACGATGCTTAAACGAGCCGACGGCAACCAGCCGTGAGACCGCAAGAACGCTTGCATTCAGCCTCATGTGAGGCTATATACTGCTTCATATGAATGGGAAGCAGAGATGTTAGCATTTGGAAATATAGCCGACGTGCTGGGGCTGTCGCCCAAGGAAACGGCTGCACGGTCGCCATTCGGGCTGATGGCTCGAATTGAAGGCGGATTGCCCATCGGCGCGCTCGAACGCGTCTCACAATTGCTGGCACCGGCCGATGCCCAATTCAAATACCGCCTCGTTCCAAAGGCAACCTATGAACGTCGGAAGAGGGGCGCTCTTCGACTGTCTTCGGAGGAGGGCATGCGGGTGGCACGGGTGGCTCGTGCATGGGACTTGGCCCTCGACGTCTGGAAGATCGAAGATGAGGCTCGTGACTTTCTATTTCGACCTCATCCCATGCTGGAAGACCGACGCCCGATCGAAATGGTCATCCGAAACGAGATCGGCGCCGAGCTGGTGATCGATATCCTTGCAGGCCTGAAATACGGCACTGCCGCTTGACGGCGCAGATACTCGATCGGACGCTGCCGTGCTTCAGGATCGGCGATCCTGCCGGCACCTATCCGATCTTTGACGCGACGGGCTCGACGATCGCGCCCGGCCGCTGGAACACGCCTGGCAGCCCAGTGATTTACACTAGCGAGCACTATTCGACAGCGTTGCTGGAAAAGCTGGTGCACGGCAGCGGCAGACTGCCGCCCAACCAGCACTACGTCCAGATCATGGTTCCGCGCGGACTAAGCTACGAGATATTTTCGCAGCCGTCGCTGCCGGGGTGGGATATGATGCCGGCAAAGGTGAGCAAGGAATTCGGCGAGACGTGGTATGTCGAGCGCCGCAGCGCGATCTTGATCGTGCCAAGCGTCGTGGCTCGCCTCGACAACAACGTGTTGATCAATCCGACCCATCCGGAGTTTGCCTTGATCACAGCCAGCCTGCATCAACCCGTATATTGGGACAGTCGCCTGTTCGGCTCCTGAGCAGGTCAGGAGGGGCAGGTTCTTGCCTGTGGCGTCGATTGTTCAAACTCGTCAGCGCCAGGCCAAGCCTGGGGCGACATGGGTCAGAATCGCCTCGATGACATGGGCGTTGTAGTCGACCCCGAGCTGGTTGGGGACGGTAAGCAGCAGCGTATCGGCCTCGGCGATGGCTTCGTCGCCCTTTAGCTGCTCGATGAGGACGTCCGGTTCGGCGGCATAGGAGCGGCCGAAGACGGCGCGCCTGTCTGCCTCGATGTAACCGAACTGATCTCCGCTCTCATTGCCGCCGAAATAGGCGCGGTCGCGATCGTCGACCAAGGCAAAAATGCTCCGGCTGACCGACACCCGCGGCTCGCGCGTGTGTCCGGCCGTCTTCCAGGCCTCACGAAAAGCCCGGATCTGTTCGGCCTGCTGGATGTGAAACGGCTTTCCGCCTTCATCGAATTTGAGCGTGGAGCTTTGCAGGTTCATCCCCAGCTTCGCCGCCCATTCCGCCGTGGCGTTGGTGGCGGCGCCCCACCAGATGCGGTCGCGCAGGCCCTCCGAGTGTGGTTCAACGCGAAGCAGGCCGGGCGGGTTGGGAAACATCGGCCGCGGATTGGGCTGCGCAAAGCCTTTGCCCAGTAACACTTCGAGCAGCACTCCGGTGTGTCTGCGGGCCATGTCGGCATCGCTCTCGCCCTCTTGCGGGGCGTAGCCGAAGTAGCGCCATCCCTCGATCACCTGCTCCGGCGAGCCGCGGCTGATGCCCAGCTGCAGACGCCCTCCGGCGATTAGGTCGGCGGCGCCGGCGTCCTCGGCCATGTAGAGCGGGTTCTCATAGCGCATGTCGATCACCGCCGTGCCGATCTCGATTCGGCTGGTCTTCGCCCCAACCGCTGCCAGCAGCGGGAAGGACGAGGCGAGCTGGCGCGCGAAGTGATGCACGCGGAAATACGCGCCGTCCGCACCCAGCTCCTCGGCCGCGACGGCCAGCTCGATGGACTGCAAAAGCGCGTCGGATGCCGTCCGCGTCTGCGATTGCGGCGAGGGCGTCCAGTGCCCGAACGAGAGGAAACCAATCTTCTTCATGAGAACCAGCCTAAAGGGGAGCCAGGTGCAGACTATGCTGCGGCGCGCAGCAAAGCATCGCAAAATCGGTGCCGATGATCGCCTGCCTTGACGCGCAAAGCTTGAATCGGCGGTTGTTGATCAACGATGCCGACCGTGCCGAGCTGCCGTCGGACGCGAGTCTAGGAAGGCGCCGCGAATGCGAGCGCTATCGCGATGATGATCAACAGCGGCCCCATCCATTTAAAATGGGTTCCAAAGTTGGTCCACCATGCCTGCTGTTGGCCCGGGCGAGCTTGAGAGGGGTTCGAGAGAAATCCGAAGCCGACGCCAGCCATCCACAACCCGGCGCAGAACATGATGAACTCGTCGATGTATTCCGAGACCACGCTTCGAAACTTTCGAATTTATGCCGCCGCTACATGCGCCGAATTCGAGCCGATATAGTTACGGATCGTTTCGATGATCCGGTCCTGGTCAGCCTCGCTCAGATAGGGATGCATCGGCAGGCACAGGATGCGCTTCGGCAGCTCTTCCGAAACGGCAAGGCCGGTCGGCGTGCGCGGATAATCGCGATAGGCAATCTGGCTGTGCAGCGGTTTCACATAGTAGATGACCGACGGAATGCCCTTTTCACCGAGATGTGCCTTGAGCCCGTCGCGTTTCGGCGTTTCGATGGCGTATTGCGCCCAGGCCGAGCGGCCGCCGCCCAGATTGCGCGCCGCCTTGACGATATCGCCGAGACCTTCGGCATAGCGATTGGCGACCGCTTGCCGCGCCACCATCTCGTCCTCGAGGATGGCCAGCTTCTCTATCAGGATCGCCGCCTGAAGCGTGTCGAGCCGTGAATTGATGCCGACGCGGACATTGTCGTATTGCGTTTCGCCCTTTCCGTGAAAGGCGAACGAGCGCAGCTGTTCGGCCAGCGCATCGTCATTGGTGAACATCGCACCGCCGTCGCCATAGCAGCCGAGCGGCTTTGCCGGATAGAAGCTGGTCGAGCCGACGGTGCCGAACGAGCCGCACATCTTGCCGTGAGCCGAGCCGCCGGTCGCCTGCGCCGCATCCTCGATGACCATCAGGCCTTCGCGATCGGCGATGGCCATGATCGCCTCGTAATCGGCGGCGAGGCCGAACAGGTCAACGGGAATGATTGCCTTCGGCCTCAGCCGGCCCTCCGCCTTGATCATGGCGATTGCCGCCTCGAGGCTGGCGATGTCGATATTGTAGCTGTCGGCATCGACATCGACGAACACCGGTTCGGCCTTGGTCAGCGCCACCACTTCGGCCGTGGCGGCGAAGGTGAAGCTCGGCACGAACACCGCGTCGCCGGGGCCGATGCCGGCGGCAAACAGCGGCAGCAGCAGCGCATCGGTGCCGTTGGCGCAAGCGACCACATGCTTGGTGCCGATATAGGCGGCGAGCTTGTTTTCGAATTCGGTGACCTGAGGTCCGAGAATATAGCGGCCCTCGTCGACAACTCGGTCGATTGCCGCTTTCAGCCTGTCGCGGATGCGTTCGCGCTGCGCGCCAAGATCGATGAACTGCATGTCGGCCTCAAACGGTTTTAGCCAGATAACCGGCCGCTGGTAGCAGACTTGGCATTGCCGAGAAAGCCGCAGGGCAAAACCCTGAATTGCTCAAGTGTCGCAGCCTGTTACCTCTGATTTCCGATCTGCCCTCTTAAACGCGGGGAAATCCGGGCTTCGGCCGGCCTGATACAGGCTTCGCATCCCGCCCGCCAGGCTGGGCGAAACATAAAGTGATCGCCGGTGAGCAGTCCATGGGCTGCGCACCAGCCGGTCAAGCGAGTTCATGCCGCCATGGTGGATTGGCGCCGGCCCGCGATACCGTCACCGCTGCGGCCTTGGCGCCGAGCGTCAGCGCCTTTTGGATGGCATCTTCCGGCAGGCTGGCGATTGCCGTCTTCGACAGCAGACCCTGTTCGTGCAAGGAAGCAAGGATGCCGGCGTTGAATGTGTCGCCGGCGCCGACCGTATCGACCACCTCGACCTTGTCCGGTACGACGGTGACCCGGTGCTGGCTGCTGTAACCGACCGCGCCCTCGCTGCCATGGGTGACGACGATCAGCTTCGGACCGCGGTCCAGCCAGTTCCGGACCACGTCCTCATGCGAGCCGGCTTCGCCGAACCAGTTCAGATCCTCGTCCGACAGTTTCACGACGTCGGCCATCGCCATCATGTTGCGGATGCGCCTGAGGTGCCTGGCCTTGTCGGGAATGAAGTTTGGCCGGATGTTGGGGTCGAGCATCATCACGCGGCGCTCGTGCTCGCGTCGCATGAACTCCTCATAGGCCGACCCGGCCGGTTCCGAGATCAGGCTGATGGCGCCAAACAGCATCGCCTCGATCTCGCTGCCGAGTTCCGGCAGGTCCTCGATGGTCAGCATGCGCCCGGCGGTGTTCTCGTCATAGAATGTGTAGGTCGCCTGGCCGTTGGTGAGGCGCACGAAGGCGAGCGTAGTCGGCCGCGGCGAGGTGTGTGCATAGGTGGAACTGACCTTGCTGGCCCCCAGCGCCTCCCTGAGCTGGCCCCCGAACAGATCCGACGACAGGCCGGAGAAGAAGGCAGCGGGCGCGCCGAGCCGGCCAAGCGCAATTGCCGAGTTGAAGACGGCACCGCCGACATAGGGCGCAAAGGCCGGCTCGCCCTCCGTCGTGGTGCGGGGCAGCATGTCGATCAGGGCTTCGCCGCAGCAGAGGATCATGAAGTCTTGCTTTCCGGCGGATAGATCACGCCCTTGCGGATGATGATGTTGGCATAAAGCCGCGGCTCGCTCGTCGCGACGATCGCGTGCGCGGCCTTGACCCGTGCATAGAAGTCGGCGCCGGCAAGCGCAACCACCTTGCGGCCCGGCGCACGCCTGGCGCAGATCGCTTCCATCTCGTGGTGAACCGGATCGGCGAGCAGGGGATCGCCTTTGGCCGAGGCGCGAAACAGCGCCTGCGGCACGGCGTCATCGACCGGCAACACGCTCAATACGGCATCCAGCACCGGGACGAGATGGTGACCGTCGGCGCGGATCAGCCGCTGTGCCTGCTGCTCGGCCGGGTAGTTGCCGTCGACAAGGGCGATCTCGTCGCCATGGCCCATGGCGCGCAATATCGCCAGAAGCTCCGGGCCGAGCAGCGCCGGGATGCCGATCAGCATGCTCAGAAGCTCCGGGAAATCGTGGTCGAGCTGATGAGAAAGCGCTCCGATAGCGGCAGGCTGGCGCCACCTAGCGCTCGCGCATGGATGCCGACCGTTCCCTCGCGAACGCCCGGCAGCCTCAGGCCTTCGCCGTCGATCCTGCCGATAGCTTCGATGACGGCGCCGACGAGCCGGCGGCGCACGGCGAGCGGCATCCATCCGTCGATCACCGCGGCTTCGAAATCGATGACAGAGGACGCCGCAACGATGGCATAGGCGAGTGCCTGCGAGGCGCTGGTGATCCAGTCGTCGAGCTCGGCGCCGATCTCGCCCCAGTCCTGCGGTGAGGTCCACAGATGCGAGGCCTCGACGCCGCGCGCGTTGAGCGCCTTTTCCAGCATGGCGATCGACGCCACGTCGATCAGCTGGGTCGGCTTGCCGTCCGGCCCGGGCACCGGCATCGAGCCCAGCGCGCCGGCATTGCCGGTTGGGCCGCCAAAAAGCCGGCCATTGAGCACGATGCCGCCGCCGGCAAAGGCGCCGATATAGAAATAGACGAAATCGCGCGCCGCGCCCGCCGCCTGGCCGAACACGAGCTCGGCGCCGCAGGCCGACGTTGCGTCGTTTTGCAGATAGACTGGAAATTCGCATTGCGCCTGGATATCGGCGCGAATATCGCGATGGCGCCATTCGTCCATGATTTCGCGCGGCGCGCCGGCGGTGTCGGCCCAGTTCCACAATTCGAACGGCATGGCGATTCCAAGCCCGGCAATGCGCTTGTCCTGCCCCGGGGTGAGTTCGCCGCGCATCTTCTTCATACCGCTTGTGACGAATTCCACCGTCTCGCGCGGCGCCGGATAGCGGTAGGAATGCTGCAGCATCGAGCGTACGTTGCCGAGGAAATCGATCAGCACCAGTTCGGCGCTACGGCGGCCGATCTTCAGGCCGATGAAATAGGCGCCGTCGGGATTGAGCGCCATGGGTATCGAGGGCTGTCCGATCTTGCCGCGCAACGGCGCTTGGCGAACGAGCAGGTCGTCCTCCTCCAACTCGCGCATGATGACCGAGACTGTCTGCGCCGAAAGGCCCGTCATGCGTGCAATGTCGGATTTGGCCAGGCTGCCGTGCTGGCGCACCAGCGACAGCACCAGCCGCTCATTTTGGTCCCGCATGCCGCTTTGATTGGTGCCGCGGTGCAGACGGCTTTCGGCCGCATCGGGCGAGCCGTGCCTCGTAATGCCGGTCTCCACCCTGTTCCTCCCGTCGTTTCCCCTCAAATGCTTTTGGTCTAGAGTGAGTGAACAATCCTGCGTTGTCAATAATAAATAAGAGTGATTTAATTATTGACAGTGCTGGCGGACTGGTGTCTCTTGACGTCGGCGTCGACGCTGGGAGATTTCGTCGGACGCGCTGCAGATGTCGGTTGGCCGGCATCCTAAATGGTTCCATGGGAGGAAAATCGTGACCACGTCAAAACTGTTGAAATCCACCGTGTTTGCCGCGGCTGGACTGAGCCTGATGGCTTTTGCATCGACGGCATCGGCCGCCGGGGTCGGCGCCTGCTTGATCACCAAGACCGACACTAATCCCTTCTTCGTCAAGATGAAGGAAGGTGCCGCCGCGAAAGCCAAGGAAATTGGCGTCGACCTGAAGTCCTACGCCGGCAAGGCGGAAGGTGACAACGAGGGCCAGGTTGCGGCGATCGAATCCTGCATCGCCGACGGCGCCAAGGGCATTTTGATCACCGCCACCGACACTGCGGCCATCGTGCCGGCGGTGAAGAAGGCGCGCGATGCAGGGGTGCTGGTGATCGCTCTCGACACGCAGCTCGAGCCTGCCGATGCCGCGGATGCGACGTTTGCGACCGACAATTTCAAGGCCGGCGAGCTTATCGGCTCCTGGGCAAAGGCTACCTTGGGCGACAAGGCCAAGGATGCGCACATCGCCTACATGGATCTGATCGCCAGCCAGCCCTCCGTCGACGTCCAGCGTGATCAAGGCTTCATGAAGGGCTTCGGCATCCACCTCGGCGATCCCAAGAAGATCGGCGACGAAACCGACGCACGCAACGTCTGTCATGATCTGTCGAGCGGCAATGAGGATGGCGGGCATACTGCCATGGAGAATTGCCTCCAGAAGGATCCGGATATCAACGTCGTCTACACCATCAACGAACCTGCGGCCGCGGGCGCCTACCAGGCGCTGAAGGCAGTCGGCAAGGAGAAGGACGTCCTGATTGTCTCGGTCGATGGCGGCTGCCCTGGTGTCAAGAACGTTGCCGAGGGCGTGATCGGCGCCACTTCACAACAATATCCACTGCTCATGGCCTCGCTCGGCATCGAAGCGATCAAGACCTTTGCCGACACCGGCAAGAAGCCGGAGCCGTCGCCCGGTCTGGATTTCTACAACACCGGCGTCACGCTGATCACCGACAAGCCTGCCGCCGGCATCGAATCCATCGACACGAAGCAAGGCCTCAGCAAGTGCTGGGGTTGATTTGATCCCCTGATCGGCTCAACTTCAAAACAACAATAGAGAATGTGGAGCGGTTTCGGCCGCTCCACATCACAGGCGGGGAGGCCGACTTGAGCGTAGAAACAACCAGGAGCAAGGGACCGCAGGAATTCGAGACGGTCCTGGCCGCCAGCGACGCCAGCGTCGCTTCATTCGAGACGCATTCCCGCTCGACATTGGAGAGCATCCAGCACCGCTTGCACAAAAGCCCCGCCATGGTGCCGCTGATCATCCTGCTCATCTCGGTGGTTCTGTTCGCAGCCGTCGTCGGTGGCCGCTTCTTTTCTCCCTTCACCCTCACCCTGATCCTCCAGCAGGTGGCGATAACAGGCATGGTCGGCATCGCGCAGACACTGGTGGTGCTCACCGCCGGCATCGACCTGTCAGTCGGCGCCATCATGGTGCTGAGCTCGGTTGTTATGGGCCAGTTTGCCATGCATTACGGTGTTCCAGCGCCGGTCGCCGTTGCCGTCGGGCTGCTTGTCGGCGCGATTTGCGGCTTGATCAACGGCATTCTCATCGCCTGGGTGAAACTGCCGCCCTTCATCGTGACGCTCGGCACCTGGTCGATCTACGCTGCCATCAACTTCATCTATTCCGGCAACGAGACCATCCGCAGCCAGGATCTCGAGGCGACGGCACCGCTGCTGCAGTTTTTCGGCGGCTCGTTCAGGATCGGCGGCGCCGTTTTCACCTATGGCGTGCTGTTGGTGCTGATCATGGGGGCAATTGCCTGGTACGTGCTCAATCACACGGCATGGGGCCGGCATGTCTACGCAGTCGGCGACGACCCGGAAGCCGCGGAACTGTCGGGGGTGCGCGTCAGCCGGATGCTGGTCACGGTCTATACGCTGACTGGCATCATTTGTGCCATCGCCGGCTGGGCCTTGATCGGACGTATCGGATCGGTCTCGCCGCAGGCTGGGCAGTTCGAGAACATCAATTCGATTACCGCCGTGGTGATTGGCGGCACATCGCTGTTCGGCGGCCGCGGTTCCATCCTCGGGACCATCTTCGGTGCGCTGATCGTCGGGGTGTTCGCGCTCGGCCTCAGGCTTTGGGGGACAGATCCCCAATGGACGCAATTGTCCGTCGGCGCCCTTATCATCATCGCTGTTGGTATCGACCAGTGGATCAGGAAGATCTCGGCATGAACCAGACTCAGGAACCGATCCTTACCGCCCGCAGCCTGGTCAAGCGCTACGGCCGCGTCACCGCTCTCGACAGCGCAGACTTCGACCTCTATCCGGGCGAAATCCTTGCTGTCATCGGCGACAACGGCGCCGGCAAGTCGTCGCTTATCAAGGCGATTTCCGGAGCCGTCACCCCTGACGAAGGCGAGATCCGGCTTGAAGGCAAGCCTATTGCCTTCAAATCGCCGATGGAGGCCCGCGAGGCCGGCATCGAGACGGTCTATCAGAACCTGGCTCTGTCGCCGGCGCTGTCCATCGCCGACAACATGTTCCTCGGCCGCGAGATCCGCAAGCCGGGCTTTCTTGGCAGCTGGCTGCGCATGCTCGACCGTCCGGCGATGGAAAAGCGTGCCCGCGACAAGCTCACCGAGCTTGGCCTGATGACCATCCAGAACATCAGCCAGGCGGTGGAAACGCTCTCGGGCGGCCAGCGTCAAGGTGTGGCGGTGGCGCGCGCCGCCGCCTTCGGCAGCCGGGTGGTGATCATGGATGAGCCGACGGCGGCACTTGGTGTGAAGGAGAGCCGGCGCGTGCTCGAATTGATCCTCGACGTGAAGAAGCGGGGCCTGCCGATCGTGCTGATTTCACACAACATGCCGCATGTCTTCGAGGTGGCGGACCGCATCCACATTCACCGGCTCGGCCGTCGCCTGTGCGTCATCGATCCGAAGCAGTATACGATGTCCGACGCGGTCGCCTTCATGACCGGCGCCAAGGTGCCGCCAGAAGCGGCGCTGGCGGCTTGAGCAAGAATTTGAGGCCCATCGCCGAGGGGCCAAAATGCGCTGTTTCAAAATACCAAATTGCCGCAGGGCAACCCGGCTTGCGGTCGCCTGAATCGATTGAACATTCGGTGAGATGCATTAGCATTGGCAGAGATGGTGAAAGCCGCATGATCCTGGCAACGTCACGAGAGGCAGCATGACGCGCGCGATGACAACCGAAGCTCCTCTGCCCACGCTCGAAAACCCGGATCCCAAGACGCTCGCCGAGGAAGTCTTGCAGGCCCTCAAATACAGGGTCGGCAAGGGCACCAACGTTGCAACCCAGTACGACTGGCTCACCGCCTCGATCAAGGTTGTGCGCGACCGCATCGTCGATCACTGGATGCAGGCGACCCAAGAGGCCTACGCCCAGCAGGAAAAGCGCGTCTATTACCTGTCGCTGGAATTCCTCATCGGCCGCCTGATGCGCGATGCCTTCTCCAATCTCGGACTGATGGACAACATGCGCGAGGCGCTGTCGTCGCTTGGCGTCGACCTCGACATCATTGCCGCGCTCGAACCAGATGCTGCCCTTGGCAATGGCGGTCTTGGCCGGCTCGCCGCCTGCTTCATGGAAAGTATGGCTACCGTCGATATCCCCGCGCATGGCTACGGCATCCGCTACGCCAACGGCATGTTCCGGCAGGAGATCCATGACGGCTGGCAGGTGGAACTGCCCGAAACATGGCTCGATCACGGCAACCCCTGGGAGTTCGAGCGCCGCGAACGCTCCTTCGAGGTCGGCTTCGGCGGCTCGGTGGAATCGGTCACCTCGAAGGACGGCCGGCTCGAGCGCCACGTCTGGAAACCGACCGAACATGTTCTGGCAGTCGCCTATGATACGCCGGTTGTCGGCTGGCGGGCCAACCGCGTCAACACGCTGCGTCTGTGGTCCGGCATGCCGGTCGACCCGATCCTGCTCGACAAGTTCAACGCCGGCGATCACATCGGTGCGCTCGCCGAAAGCAACAAGGCAGATGCGTTGTCGCGCGTCCTTTACCCGGCCGATTCCCACAAGGCGGGCCAGGAGTTGCGGCTCAGGCAGGAGTATTTCTTCTCCACCGCCTCGCTGCAGGACATCGTCCAGCGTCATCTCAGCCAGTATGGCGACCTGCAATCGCTGCCCGACAAGGCGGCGATCCATCTCAACGACACCCATCCGGCGATCGCCGTAGCCGAGCTGATGCGCCTGTTGATGGATGTCCACGGCATGGATTTCGACCAGGCCTGGAGCATCACCAAGCGCACCTTCGGCTACACCAACCACACGCTGCTTCCCGAAGCGCTAGAAAGCTGGCCCGTGCCGCTGTTCGAGCGGCTGTTGCCGCGCCACATGCAGATCGTCTATGCTATCAACGCCGAGGTGCTGCTCGAGGCACGCGCCTCCGACCAGTTCTCGGACGAGCAGATCAGCCGCATCTCGCTGATCCAGGAAAATGGCGATCGCCGCGTGCGCATGGGCAACCTGGCCTTTGTCGGCTCGCACTCGATCAACGGCGTCTCGGCATTGCATACGGAATTGATGAAGGAGACGGTGTTTGCCGACCTCCACAGGCTCTACCCGGACCGCATCAACAACAAGACCAACGGGATCACGCCGCGGCGCTGGCTGATACAGTGCAATCCCGGCCTCACGGCACTCACCCGAGAGGCGATCGGCGACGGTTTCCTCGACGACATCAACGAGATAAAGCGGCTTGATCCTTTCGCCGAGGACGCCGCCTTCCGCGATAAGTTCGCCGCTGTCAAACGGGCGAACAAGACGAGGCTTGCCAATCTCGTTGCCGACCGGCTCGGTATCAAGGTCGACCCCTCGGCGCTGTTCGACATCCAGGTCAAGCGCATCCACGAATACAAGCGCCAGCTCTTGAACATTCTCGAAGCGGTCGCGCTTTACGACCAGATCCGCTCGCATCCGGAGCGCGACTGGATGCCCCGCGTCAAATTCTTCGGCGGCAAGGCGGCGCCCAGCTATCACAACGCCAAGCTGATCATCAAACTTGCCAACGACGTCGCCCGGGTCATCAACCGCGACCCGGCGGTGCGCGGTTTGCTGAAAGTGGTGTTCGTGCCGAACTACAATGTCAGCCTTGCCGAGATCATGATGCCGGCCGCCGATCTTTCGGAGCAGATATCGACCGCCGGCATGGAAGCGTCCGGCACCGGCAACATGAAGTTCGCGTTGAACGGCGCGCTGACCATCGGCACGCTCGACGGCGCCAACGTCGAGATCAAGGAATGCGTCGGCGACGACAACATCTTCATCTTCGGCCTGACCACAGAGGAAGTCGCCGAGCGGCGCAACAATGGTTACGATCCGCGCGTCCTAATCGAGGGATCGCCTGAATTGGCGCAGGCGCTTGCCGCGGTTTCGTCCGGGGTCTTTTCGCCTGACGATCCGGACCGTTATCGCGACCTGATCAACGGCCTTTACCAGAGCGACTGGTTCATGGTCGCTGCGGATTTCGATGCCTACGCCGCCACCCAGCGCGACGTCGATGCCGTCTGGCGCAACAGCCCGGACTGGTACGCCAGAGCGATCCGCAATGTCGCCCGCGTCGGCTGGTTCTCGTCCGACCGCACGATCCGCCAATATGCGAAAGACATCTGGCACGTGCCCGCCTGATGTGATTGCATGAGACCAGGAACAATGTGGCCCTAGTGGAGTGATTTGACCTTCGCATCCCTTGGAAGGTCAGGCGGCCTGCGACTGTCGAATTCAAAACTTCACTAGAAACACACACTTGGTGCCCGAGGAGGGACACTGCCTGATGAGCAAGCCGCGCGCGACCGTTGCGACAAGCGGGCCGGACGGATTGGCGCCAGCCGGCGATGTCGCGGCGATTGTCGCCGGCACGCATGGCGACCCGTTCGCCGTGCTCGGCGTGCATGAGGCGGGGAAGGGCTTTGTCGCCCGCTGCTTCGTCCCTCATGCCGAGTTCGTCACCGCCTATACGCTGACCGGCAAGAAGGCCGGCGAGCTGTCGAGACGCGACGACCGCGGCTTCTTCGAAGGCAGACTGTCGCTGCGCAAACGCCAGCCGCTGCGCTATCATGCCAGGAATTCCGGCGGTGACTGGTGGCTGACCGATCCATATTCCTTCGGCCCCGTGCTCGGCCCGCTGGACGACTATTACATCGCCGAAGGGTCGCATCTCAGGCTGTTCGACAAGCTCGGCGCCCATCTCATCGACCATGAAGGTGCATCGGGCGTGCATTTTGCGGTGTGGGCGCCCAATGCAAGGCGCGTCTCGGTGGTCGGCGACTTCAACGAGTGGGACGGCCGCAGGCACACCATGCGCGACCGCCGCGATACCGGCATCTGGGAGCTGTTCATTCCCGACATCGGCGCTGGCCGCCCTTATAAATACGAGATCATCGGGCCGGATGGCGTGAGATTGCCGCTCAAGGCAGATCCGTTCGCCTTCAAGTCCGAACTGCGCCCGGCCACCGCCTCGGTGACGGCGCTGCCGCCGGCGCACGAATGGGGCGACGAGGCGCATCGGAACTACTGGCGCAATGCCGACCACAGGCGCGAAGCCGTATCGATCTACGAGGTCCATGCCGGGTCATGGCGGCTTCACGACGACGGCAGCTTCCTGTCGTGGGACGAGCTCGCCGACAGGCTGATCCCTTACGTGGTCGAGACCGGTTTTACCCACATCGAATTCATGCCGATCTCCGAACATCCTTATGACCCGTCCTGGGGCTACCAGACGACGGGTCTCTATGCGCCGACTGCACGCTTTGGCGATCCGGACGGTTTTGCCCGTTTCGTCGACGGCGCCCACCGTGCAGGCATCGGCGTCATCCTCGACTGGGTGCCGGCACATTTCCCGGTTGACGAACACGGTCTGGCAAAGTTCGACGGTACCGCGCTCTACGAACATGCCGATCCGCGCAAGGGCTTCCATCCCGACTGGAACACCGCGATCTATAATTTCGGGCGCCGCGAAGTGATCTCGTTCCTGGTCAACAATGCGCTGTTCTGGGCCGAGAAATATCACGTCGACGGACTGCGCGTCGATGCGGTCGCCTCGATGCTTTATCTCGATTATTCGCGCAAGGCCGGTGAATGGATTCCCAACGAGAAGGGCGGGCGCGAGAATCTCGAAGCGGTCAGCTTCCTGCAGCGTATGAACAAGGAGGTCTACGGCCACCATCCGGGTGTGATGACCATCGCCGAAGAATCGACCTCGTGGCCGAAAGTCTCGCAGCCGGTGCATGAAGGCGGACTGGGCTTCGGTTTCAAATGGAACATGGGCTTCATGCACGACACTTTGGAATATTTCTCCAAGGAGCCGATCTTCCGCAAGCATCACCACAACGACATCACCTTCGGCCTGGTCTATGCCTTCAGCGAGAATTTCGTGCTGCCGCTGTCCCATGACGAAGTGGTGCACGGCAAGGGCACGCTGCTCAACAAGATGGCCGGCGACGACTGGCAGAAATTCGCGACGCTGCGCGCCTACTACGCCTTCATGTGGGGCTATCCCGGCAAGAAGCTGTTGTTCATGGGCCAGGAGTTCGCACAACGCCGCGAGTGGAGCGAGGCGCGCGCGCTCGACTGGAACCTGCTCGATTTCCGGCTCCATCGCGGCGTCTGGCAGACGGTGCGCGACCTCAACTATCTCTACCGCTCGCGCCCGGCGCTGCATGCCCGCGACTGCGAGCCGGAGGGCTTTTCCTGGCTGATCGTCGACGACAGCGCGAACTCGGTATTTGCCTGGCTACGCAGCGCGCCGGGCGGCAATCCGGTCGCCGTCATTTCCAACTTCACGCCGGTGCCGCGCGACAATTACCGCGTGCCGTTGCCGCAGGCCGGAAAATGGCGCGAAATCATCAACACCGATGCCACGGATTATGGCGGTTCCGGCAAGGGCAATAGCGGCGGCGTCGAGGCTCGGGCGGAAGGAGGAGGCATTTCGGCGACGATGCTTTTGCCGCCGCTGTCGACGATCATGCTCGAATTCGTCCCGGACTGAGCTATGTCTGGAGCATCTAACCTGGGAGGATAGGAATGGCTGAAATAAAACGAACACAGCCGCTGGCACGCGACGCCATGGCTTATGTGCTGGCCGGCGGCCGTGGCAGCCGGCTCAAGGAACTGACCGACCGCCGCGCCAAGCCGGCGGTCTATTTCGGCGGCAAGACCCGCATCATCGATTTCGCGCTCTCCAATGCGCTCAATTCCGGTATCCGCCGCCTCGGCGTCGCCACCCAGTACAAGGCGCATTCGCTGATCCGGCACCTGCAGCGCGGCTGGAACTTCCTGCGGCCCGAGCGCAATGAGAGCTTCGATATCCTGCCGGCCAGCCAGCGTGTGTCGGAAACGCAATGGTATGAGGGCACAGCCGATGCCGTGTACCAGAACATCGACATCATCGAGGCCTATGGGCCGGAATACATGGTCATCCTGGCCGGCGACCACGTCTACAAGATGGATTATGAGCTGATGCTGCGCCAGCATGTCGACGCTGGCGCCGACGTCACCGTCGGCTGCCTCGAAGTGCCGCGCATGGAAGCCACCGGCTTCGGCGTCATGCATGTCGACACCAAGGATACCATCATCTCCTTCATCGAAAAGCCGGCCGATCCGCCGGGCATTCCCGACAAGCCGGATTTCGCGCTGGCCTCGATGGGCATCTATGTCTTCAAGACCAAGTTCCTGATGGAGCAATTGCGTCGCGATGCGGCGGAGCCCGGCTCGAGCCGCGACTTCGGCAAGGACATCATCCCCTACATCGTCGAGCACGGGAAGGCGATTGCCCATCGTTTTGCCAAATCCTGCGTGCGCTCGACCGCCGAGAACGAGGCCTATTGGCGCGACGTCGGCACGGTCGACGCCTATTGGGAAGCCAATATCGACCTGACCGACATCACGCCGGAACTCGACCTCTACGACCGCGACTGGCCGATCTGGACCTATGCCGAATTGAAGCCGCCGGCAAAGTTCGTGCATGACGAGGATGGCCGCCGCGGGTCGGCCGTGTCGTCTCTCGTGTCGGGCGATTGCATCGTTTCGGGCGCGTCGCTGAAGCGAAGCCTGATCTTCACCGGCGCACGCATCAATTCCTATTCGACGCTGGAGGAGGTCGTCATGCTGCCCGACGTCCATGTCGGCCGCAACGCCAGGCTGAAGCGCGTGGTCATCGATCACGGCGTCACGATCCCGGAGGGGCTGGTGGTCGGCGAGGATCCCATCCTCGACGCCAAGCGTTTCCGCGTTTCGGAAAAAGGCATCTGCCTCGTCACGCAGGACATGATCAACAGGCTGGGATCGTAGTGCATGCAGGTTCTGTCGGTGGCGCCCGAGATCTTTCCGCTGGTCAAGACCGGAGGGCTCGCCGACGTGACTGGCGCCTTGCCCGTGGCATTGGCCGGCAACGGCGTCACCATGCGCACGCTCGTCCCCGGCTATCCTCAGGTGATGGGAGCCTTCAGGAAAAAGAAGGCGGTTCAGCAATATTCATTGCTGCAGGGTGGGAAGGCCTCGGTGCATGCCGTCCAGATCGCCGGGCTCGACCTGTTCGTGCTTGACGCGCCGCATCTTTTCGACCGCCCCGGCGGCCCATACGGCAACGCGACCGGCGCCGATTGGCCGGACAATTGGCGGCGGTTCGCGGCCTTAAGCCAGGTAGGCGGTGACATTGCCGGCGGCGCGATCTCGGGCTACCTGCCCGATATCGTCCATGCCCATGACTGGCAGTCGGCAATGACGCTCGCCTACATGCGCTACGGCAAGGCGGTCGGCACGCCGTCGATGATCACCGTGCACAACCTCGCCTTCCAGGGCCAGTTCGGCGCCGGCATCTTTGGCGAGCTTGGCCTGCCGGCGGGGGCGATGGCGCTCGACGGCGTCGAATATTATGGCGGCGTCGGCTTCCTCAAGGCCGGCCTGCAGGCCGCCTGGGCGATCACCACGGTCAGCCCGACCTATGCGCAGGAAATCCGCTTGCCCGAATTCGGCATGGGCCTAGACGGCCTGATCAACATGCGCTCCGTCGATCTCCATGGCATCGTCAACGGCATCGACACCGAGATCTGGAACCCGGAAACCGACACGCATCTGGTCTCCAACTACACGGCAAAGACGCTTAAGGCGCGAATGCCCAACAAGGCCGCAGTCGAGGACCGTTTCAGCCTCGATCGCGATGACAGCCCGATCGTCTGCGTCGTCAGCCGGCTGACCTGGCAAAAGGGCATGGACATATTGGCGGCGGCCGTCGACGGCATTGTCGCGGCAGGTGCACGGCTGGCAATCCTTGGGTCTGGCGACGCTGGGCTGGAAGGCGCGTTGCTTGCCGCCGCAGCTCGCCATCGCGGTCGCATCGGCGTCGTCGTCGGCTATGACGAGGGGCTCTCCCACACCATGCAGGGCGGCTGCGACGCCATCATCATCCCGTCGCGCTTCGAACCTTGCGGGCTGACGCAGCTCTACGGCCTGCGCTATGGCTGCGTGCCGGTCGTCGCCCGCACCGGCGGCCTTGCCGACACGATCATCGATGCCAACGAAGCCGCCATCTCGGCCGGCGTTGCGACCGGTTTCCAGTTTGCCCCCGCCAATGCCGGCGCCTTGCTGCACGCCGTCCGCCGCCTTGTCGAGGCGCATGCCAATCCCGCAGTGTGGACATCGATGCAGCGGCAAGGCATGAAGGCCGACGTGTCGTGGGACAAAAGCGCCGAAAAATATGTCCAACTCTATCGCTTGCTGCTTTCGAAAAGGGCTGCCTGACTGATGATCCGCACTATCGCCACCAAACCCTATCCTGACCAGAAACCCGGCACCTCCGGGCTGCGCAAGAAAGTCCCGGTGTTCCAGCAGGAGCACTATGCCGAGAACTTCATCCAGTCGATCTTCGATGCGCTGGACGGGTTCGAGGGCAAAACCCTGGTGATCGGCGGCGACGGCCGCTTCTATAACCGCGAGGTCATCCAGAAGGCCATCGCCATGGCCGCGGCAAACGGCTTCGGCAAGGTGATGGTCGGGCAGGGCGGCATCTTGTCGACGCCGGCCGCTTCGCATGTCATCCGCAAATACAAGACCTTCGGCGGCATCATCTTGTCGGCCAGCCACAATCCGGGTGGCCCACATGAGGATTTCGGGATCAAGTACAATGCCGGCAATGGCGGCCCGGCGCCGGAAAAGCTGACCGACGCGATCTTCGAAAAAACCAAGGCGATTTCAAGCTTCAAGATCGCCGATATCGGGCCGGTCGACATCGACACGATCGGCACGGTCAAGGCGGCTGATATGACCGTCGAAATCATCGATCCGGTCACCGACTATGCCGAACTGATGGAAAGCCTGTTCGATTTCGATGCCTTGCGGGCGCTGTTCAAATCGGGCTTCCGCATGCGCTTCGATGCCATGCATGCGGTGACCGGCCCCTACGCCAAGGAGATCCTCGAAAACCGGCTCGGTGCGCCGAACGGCACCGCCCGCAATTTTATCCCGCTGCCGGATTTCGGCGGCCACCATCCCGATCCCAATCTGGTGCATGCAAAACACCTCTACGACGAGATGATGGGGCCGGATGCGCCAGACTTTGGCGCTGCCTCCGACGGCGACGGCGACCGCAACCTGATCATCGGCAAGGGCATTTTCATCACCCCGTCGGATTCGGTGGCGATGCTCGCTGCCAATGCCCATCTGGCTCCGGGCTACAAGGCCGGGCTGAAAGGCATCGCCCGTTCGATGCCGACCAGCGGTGCTGCCGACCGCGTCGCCGAAAAGCTCGGCATCGGCATCTACGAGACGCCAACCGGCTGGAAGTTTTTCGGCAATTTGCTCGATGCCGGCATGGCAACGATCTGCGGCGAGGAGAGTGCCGGGACCGGCTCCAACCATGTCCGCGAAAAGGACGGCCTGTGGGCCGTGCTTTTGTGGCTCAACATCCTTGCCGTGCGCGGCGAAAGCGCCAAGCAGATCGTCACCCAGCATTGGGCGGCCTATGGCCGTAACTACTATTCGCGCCACGACTACGAGGAGGTCGAGACCGATCGCGCCAACGCGCTTGTCGACGAGCTGCGCGCCAAGCTTGGCTCGCTGCCTGGCACCAGCGTGCGCGGCATGACGATCGCCAGCGCCGATGATTTCGCCTATCACGATCCGGTTGACGGCTCGGTCAGCAAGAACCAGGGCATCAGGGTGTTGTTCGAAGGCGGCTCACGCGTCGTCTTCCGCCTGTCAGGCACCGGCACCTCGGGCGCGACGCTACGTCTTTATGTGGAGCGCTACGAGCCGGACAACAGCCGCCACGATCTCGACACCCAGGAGGCGCTTGCCGACCTGATTGCGGCCGCCGACGACATTGCCGGGATTCGCAGCCATACCGGTCGCGCCAAGCCGAGCGTGATTACGTGAGCTTGGCATCCAACTTTGTCCTCGCGCTTATCAGGAGGGTTGGACCGTATTGCCGATCGGGGTGCTGCTTTCGCGACGCAGATATTTGACAGGTCGGATGTGCTTGCGCTGGCGGATCGAATGCCTTGGAGATCGACCACAACACCTGTCGTTTCCTCATCCTGGGGCGAAGCAAGGAGCGAAGCGACGCGGCGCAGACCCCAGGATCCATGCCATGACTCCAGAGCGATGCCACGGTGCAGAATTCTGTTCGGCCGTGCACTTCGGCCGAGGCCACGGCATGGATCCAAGGGTCTTCGCGACGAAGCTTCGCTCCTGCTTCGCCCAGGGATGACGAAGTTGGAGAGGCCTGCTCGGCCAATCCCGAACCTTTGCGCTGCTCAACAACAAGGTTGGTCCGCGTGAGCCAGCTCGGCGCAACCATCACCAAGGAAGGTATCCGCTTCGCCGCATGGTCCTCGTCGGCTCGGCGCATCTGGGTCTCGATCTTCGACGAGCGCGGCAACCGCGAGATCGACCGGCTTGAACTCCAGCCCGAGGGCGACGGCGTGCATACGCTTTTTGTTGCCGGTCTCGCCGCCGGCACCCGATACGGGTTCCGCGCCGACGGCGACTACGCGCCGGAACACGGTCTCTGGTTCGATCCCGACAAGCTGCTGGCCGATCCCTATGCCGTCGAGATCGACAGGCCCTATGCCTATGACGGCCGGCTGGCCGCGCGCCGGGGCGAGGCGGCCGACACGGCGTCGCTGATGCCGAAGGCCATTGCTGGCGCCTTGCCGGAACCCTTGCCTGCCTTGCCGCCTCTGTTTCGGTCCGGCGGCCTCATCTACGAAGTGCCGGTACGCGCCTTCACAAAGCTGCATCCGGACATTCCCGAGAAGCAACGCGGCACCATTGCAGCGCTCGCTCATCCCCTTGTTGTCGAGCATCTGCAAAAACTCGGCGTCGCAGCCATTGAGTTGATGCCGGTGACTGCATCGATCGACGAACGGCATTTACCGCCGCTCGGTCTGCGCAACGCCTGGGGTTATAATCCCGTGACCTTCATGGCGCTCGATCCGCGACTGGCGCCCGGCGGTCTGGCCGAGTTGCGCGCCACGGTTGCCGCGCTGCGTGAGGCCGGCATCGGCGCCATCCTCGACCTGGTGTTCAACCACACCGGCGAAAGCGACCGGCTCGGCCCGACATTGTCGCTGCGCGGGCTCGACAACCGCGCCTACTACGGGCACGAGGCCGACGGCGCTCTGGTCAATGACACCGGAACCGGCAATACGCTCGCCTGCGATCATCCCGTCGTCCGGGAAATGGTCCTCGACGCACTTCGTCACTTTGCCCAGCACGCCGGTGTCGACGGATTCCGCTTTGATCTGGCGCTGATCCTCGGCCGCGTCGACGGCGTTTTCGACGCTGATGCGCCGCTGCTGAACGCCATTCGCAACGACCCTGTTCTTGGCGACCGGGTGCTGGTCGCCGAGCCCTGGGACATCGGACCGGATGGCTATCAGCTCGGCAATTTTCCGCCGCCCTTCCTCGAATGGAACGACAGATACCGTGACGATATCCGCCGCTTCTGGCGCGGCGACGGCGGCATGATCGGCGCGCTGGCGACGCGGCTTGCCGGTTCGTCCGACGTCTTTTCCAAAGCAGGCCAGACAACGAGCCGCAGCGTCAATTTCATCGCTGCGCATGACGGCATGACGCTGGCCGATATCGTTGCCTATGAGCACAAGCACAACGAGGCCAATGGCGAACAGAACCGCGATGGTCACGACGACAACCTGTCCTGGAACAATGGCGTCGAGGGCAAGGCCGACGACCGCGCAATCGTTACGGCCCGTTTCGATGACCAGCGCGCGCTGCTGGCGACGCTCTTTGCCTCGCGCGGCACGATCATGCTGACGGCCGGCGACGAGTTCGGCCGCACGCAACGCGGCAACAACAACGCCTACGCGCAGGACAATGACATCACCTGGCTCGACTGGGCCGGGCGCGACCAGGCGCTTGAGCAGTACACCGTTCTGCTCGCCAAGATGCGTCGTGCCGTGCCGGCGCTTTTGGACGCAAGCTTTCTCACCGGCGAGCCAGCGGCCGGCTCGGAAATGCCAGACGTTGCCTGGCTGACTGAAACCGGCGTGACGCTCGACGAGGCAGCCTGGCACGATGCCACGCGGCACCGGCTGGTCATGGTTCTCGCTAGCGATCGGGACAGTCGTCTTGCAGTGATCATCAATGGCGACCGCCGGGCCTGCATGTTCACGCTGCCGGAACGGGCGGGTTTTCATTGGCGCCCAGCCATCGAAACGGATAGTGGCGATATCTCACGGCCGGTGCCTGGGCGAACGGTCATATTCATGATCGAACGCAGGACCGCGCAGGCGGGCGCAGAGGAGAGCCATGATGGCTGACAATGCCGAATGGTGGCGCGGCTGCGTCATCTACCAGATCTACCCGCGTTCCTTCCAGGACACGACAGGCGACGGCAGCGGCGATCTCAACGGCATCACCTCGAGGCTGGCCCATGTCGCATCGCTTGGTGTCGACGCAGTTTGGCTGTCGCCTTTCTTCAAGTCGCCAATGGCCGACGTGGGCTACGACGTTTCGGATTACTGCGCCGTCGATCCGATGTTCGGCACATCAGAGGATTTCGACGCGCTGATTGCAGAGGCGCATCGACTCGGCCTGAAGGTGATCATCGACCAGGTCTTGTCGCATTCGTCGGATCGGCACGAATGGTTCGTCGAAAGCCGCACGAGCCGCGACAACCCCAAGGCCGACTGGTACGTCTGGGCCGATGCGAAGCCCGACGGCACCGCCCCTAACAACTGGCTGTCGCTTTTCGGCGGCCCGGCCTGGGAATGGGACGCAACGCGCAGGCAATATTACCTCCACAATTTCCTCGCCTCGCAGCCGGACCTTAATTTCCACAATCCGCAGGTGCAGGACGCCTTGCTGGAAACGGTGCGGTTCTGGCTCGAGCGCGGCGTCGACGGGTTTCGGCTGGACACGGTCAACTACTATGTCCACGACCGCTGGCTGCGCAGCAACCCGCCTTTGGCGGAAAGCGTCGCCGGCGTCAATACGGCAACCAGCACCTATCTTTACCAGGAGCATCTGTTCGACAAGAGCCAGCCGGAAAACCTGGCTTTCCTCAGGCGCTTCCGGGCCTTGCTTGACGAATATGAAGGCCGCGCCGCGGTCGGCGAGATTGGCGACGAAACCCGTTCGTTGCAGACACTCGCCGCCTATACCGGCGGTGGCGACAAGCTCCAAATGTCCTACACCTTCGACCTGCTCGGCCCGCAATTCTCGGCGGCGCATGTGCGTGGCTGTGTCGAGGCCTTCGAGAGTACGGTGTTCGACGGCTGGGTTTGCTGGGCATTTTCCAACCACGATGTCGTGCGCCATGTCAGCCGCTGGGCAAGGCAGGGCGGCGCGCCGGACAAGCTGGCGAAATTCTCGATTGTGCTGCTTTCCTGCCTGCGCGGATCAATCTGCCTCTACCAGGGCGAGGAGCTCGGGCTGGAGGAGGCCGAACTGGCCTTCGAGGATTTGCGCGATCCTTTCGGCGTCCGCTTCTGGCCGGCAATCAAGGGGCGGGATGGGTGCCGAACGCCGATGGTCTGGGAGGCTAGCGTCGACAATGCCGGCTTTTCGACCGGCAAGCCGTGGCTTCCAATCCCGGCAAGCCATCGCGCCCGGGCGGTCGACGTCCAGTACGGCGAGCAAACCTCCGTCCTGGCGAGCTACCGGGCGATGCTGGCCTTGCGCAAGCAGCATCCGGCGCTGGTTCGAGGCTCGATCCGGTTCCTCGATGCCGAAGGCGACGTCCTTGCTTTCGTTCGAGAAGGCGGTGACGAAAAGCTGCTCTGCGTCTTCAATTTCGCCGACGAGTTGGCCGACTGGCAATTGCCGCCAGATCTGGATGCGATAGAACCGATAGATCTTGGCGGTGCTGACGGGGTCTTGCAGGAAAGAACTCTGTCGCTGTCGCCGCTAGGCTGCTTCCTCGGCCGGATCGGCTGATCTCTATTTCATCATCTCATTGAACAAGCACAGAGCGCCCGCAAGTCGCGCCGACAACCCGGACATCGGCCTCGCCGACATGCACACCAAGCGCCGCAAGCACGTTATAGACCAGTGCGTCGACCGGCGCCGTCACGCCGTTCAGAACCGTTACCACCGCCGGCTTAACCGTTCCGAGCAGGGCCGTCACGTCCAGCCCGAGGCCCAGTGCATTGACCGAGAGCGAGAGGCCGCTGACCAGCGATGTCGTGAGTGATTGCGTCAGGTTTTTTGTGGCGACAGTTTTTATCGTCTTGTTGGCGATATCGGTGCTGTCGAAGGTCAATGTGGTCGGATCGTTGTTGGTGATGGCAAGTGATGAAGAACCCTTCACATCGAGCAGATTGAGGGTGAGCAGCAGAAGCTTCACGCTTACCTGTGCAATCGTGGCATCGGAGAACGATTGCGGATTGCTGAAATCGGCGAAGGCCGATGGGTTGTTGTCGGCGTCGCTGGCGGCAAGGTGCAGCGAGGCCACACCGGGCTGCGCGGCGATCGAGACCTTGATGCTATCCGGCCGGCCCGTCGGGCAGCTGATGTCGGTTAGCTTGGCTTCCGCATAGGCGACTTCGACATGCAGAGGCAGGTTGACGGACAGCAGACTGATGCCGCCGCCGAGACTGGAATTGCCGATGCCGACTGTGGTGACCAGCTTGATGCGCGTCTGCGCGGTGCGCACCACGGTGCCTTTTTCCCCGACGGCCAGCCAGGGTGAATATTGCATCGGTTCACCGATAGCGATGGCGAGCGTGGTGGAGGTAAGTCCCGGAATAGTGGCGCCGAGATCGACCTGGACCTGGTTTGAGCCATTGGCCAGCGAGGCGGCGGCACCCAGCATGCCCATCGCGCTTGCGTCGACGGAAAAGCCGGGAGACTTTTGTCCGAGGCCGAGCCTACCGATCGAGCCAAGATCGATAAGATGACTGAGGGGTATCTTGACCGCGTTGGTGGCCCTGGATGCGATCGTCTGCAGCACAAGTTTGCTGGCGCTGCCCGACCCGGACGCATTGGCCATGGCGGTCGCGATCTGGCCTACCGTCGCTTTTGACGCCAGCACGTCGGAATAGCTGACACCTGTTAGTTGCAACTGTACGGCAAGGGCATCGACGAACGAAAGCACGTTGACATCGGCCGAGATCAGCGCGTTGTAGTCCATGACGCTGAGCGAGATGTTGGCGCCCAGCAGCTTGCTGAGAAGCGCGTTGAGGATGCCGCCATTGACGCTGAGCAACCTGGACCCGACCGAGAACATCGCTTGCGGGGTCACGCTGGCAATGGCTTCGGTGCCGACAACCGGGGTAGGGATGAGCGAACTGGCGAAATACCGGGCGGGGATTTTTTGGAGAGTGACGCGAACGGCGTTGTAAGGCGTTTTACCGGCTTCGAAGCGCTTGTCGACTTCGACGGAGGACGCCGCTGAGTATCGGCCGCCGGTGACGGACACGACGGTTTTCCCAACCGTGGGAACGATTGTCTCACCTGGCTTTTGAACAATGATGCCGGGCATTCGGTTGTCACTGAGCGTGGTTACCGCCGCGGCTTCCATATTGTTGATGTTCGACGCCGCGGTGATCGCCGCCAGATCGGTCATCGCCTGGGCTTCCCTGCGCTCCGTGTAGATCGAACCTTCGTCGACAGCGAAGGCCGCCAGCCCCAGCGCGAATGGCGCTATCAGCGCCGTCATGACGGCAAAGTTCGCCTTCTCGTCGCCAACCATCGAGCCAGCGATCCGGCCGATGCCCCTCAGCAAGAACTGCGACATTTCAAATGCCTCCAATCCTTATGGTAGACCTGCGTGAGATCGTGGTTTGGGGCATTGCAACGCTTGGTAACAGGTTCCAGATCGGCAGGTTGCTGGCATCGTACTGGATCGACACGACGAACTGATTTCCGTCGGCCGTGCTGTCCGTCGCCTGATAGGTCAGCTTGCCGGAATCGACGAACGGGTATCCACTGGCATTGTTTTTGACGAAACCGGCCACCAGCGCCTGGCGCTCGGTTTGATTCAATCCGGCAATTGCAGTGCGGGCGGCATCGGCGGCGATCTGCTGCAAGGAGTTGCTTGCACCAAAATAGATACCATATGCAACCATTCCGAGTATGAGCAGGATAAAGACCGGTGAAAGCAGGGCGAATTCGACCGCGGAAGTTCCCGACTCATCTCCAATTTTGCGTAGATTTGTCCTTATTTGGCGCGATATTTTACGCTTTAATGCGACAGTATTACTGTCTATCTTGTTCATTGCCCTTGCCCGTTGGACCATAAGGTCGATCTGCCGAACCCATCGAAATTTGTAACCCTTGGTTGCCTAAGAACCAATTAATACATTCCGGTAAACTGAAATGATCGGCCAGATTATTTCCCAGATCGGCGTTCTGGCCAGGAAACCCAGCCAAACTCATGGTTTCGATCATTGATTGGCCGCTCGCAAAGCGACTGCCCCGGCCCCCTTACTTTGGGTGACCCCGAGAGTCTGTTGAAATAAAAAATCTCCACGTTACTGTTTGGCCACCAGCTGCCGGAAAGGGAACCGGCTGCGCGCTCGAAAGGAACCAATCAATCGGTTTCGGGGCGTCAACACTTAGAGACGTGGCTGAAGGGCGACGTCATTAGGGAGAACTCCATGCTGAAACATGTGCTGAAGGCGACGGTACTCGCCACGACCATGGTCTTGGCCGCCGGTACGTTCTACACGCCGGCTTTCGCCGAAACCGTCTACAACCGCGGAGCCGCCGCCGAAGCGGAGACGCTCGATCCGCACAAGACCTCGACGGTCTACGAAGCCGATATCATACGCGACCTGTTCCAGGGCCTCGTCATGCATGACCAGAAGACGAATCTCATTCCGGGCGCCGCCGAAAGCTGGACGGTGTCCGACGACGGCACTGTCTACACCTTCAAGTTGCGCAAGGACGGCCTCTGGTCGGATGGCAGCCCGGTGACGCCGGACGACTTCGTTTATTCGTTCCGTCGGCTGGAAGATCCGGCCACCGCTGCCGAATACGCTTCCATGCTCTATCCAGTGAAGGGTGCCGAGGAAGTCAACACCAAGAAGGGCAAGCCGGAGGAAATGGGCGTCAAGGCGATTGACGCAAATACCCTCGAAGTCACGCTCAAGGCGCCAACGCCTTACTTCCTGGAGATGCTGACCCATCAGGCGACCTATCCGGTTAATAAGGCGTCTATCGAAAAGCTTGGCGCCGACTGGATCAAGGCAGGCAAGCTGGTCTCCAACGGGGCCTTTACAGCGGCGGAGTGGATTCCCAACGACCATCTGAAGCTGGTCAAGAATCCGAAATTCTGGGACGCCGCGAGCGTCAAGTTCGACGTGGTCAACTACATCCCGACCGAGGATCGCTCGTCGGCGATGAAGCGCTTCGAGGCCGGCGAACTCGACAGTTACGGTGACCTGCCGACCGAACAGCTCGCCGACCTCAGGGCCAAATTCGGCGACCAGGTCCGTGTCGGGCCATATCTCGGCACCTACTATTATGCGATCAAGACCGACAAGGCGCCGTGGGACAATGTCGAACTGCGCAACGCCATCTCGATGGCGATCGATCGCGACTTCCTCGCCGAAAAAGTCTGGCAGAATTCGATGCTGCCCGGCTATTCTATGGTGCCTCCGGGCATCGAGGGCTACACGCCGGCACTGGCCAAATACGCCGACATGTCGCAGATCGACCGCGAGGATGAAGCCAAGAAAATCCTGGAAAAGCTCGGCTATACGCCCGAGCATCCGTTGAAGATGGAAATCCGCTACAACACCTCGGAAAACCACAAGAACACCGCTGTCGCCATCCAGGAACAGCTGAAGCCGCTTGGCGTCGAGGTCAGCCTGCTCAACACCGATACCAAGACCCACTACTCGTTCCTCGAGCAGAAGGGCGACTATGACGTCGCGCGTGCCGCCTGGATTGCGGATTACAAGGATCCGGAAACCTTCCTTGGCATCTCCCGCAAGGCCAGTGGCAACAACTATTCCATCTACAACAGCCCGAAATACGAAGAGGCCATGGACAAGGCCGCCGCCGCCGGCGGCAAGCCCGAAGAGCGTATGAAGGAACTCGCCAAGGCCGAGCGCATCCTCGTCGATGAGGTCGGCAACATTCCGATCCTCTACTATAGCTATCACGACATCGTTTCCTCAAAGCTGCATGGCTTCGACGACAATGTGATGGACATCCATCCGTCCCGCTTCATCAGCAAGGACTGACCCTTAGCCAGGCCGCCGCGCACCTCAATGCCCGGCGGCGCTGGTTTGCCATCGCATCGGCCCGGGAACCGGATTCGATTTTCGACAATGTCGGTGCGAAGATTTGAAGGCTAGAGCGCAATCGTCCAGCTGGACGCGCGCTGCTCTGGATCAAGCGGGGCATCGATGCTGCGTTACGTATTTCGGCGGCTGCTGACCGCCATCCCGACGCTATTCGTCATCGTGACCATAGCGTTCTTCCTGATACGCGTCGCACCGGGCGGACCGTTCAACCAGGAGCGGGGCCTGAGCCCCGAGATCAGAGCTAATCTCGAAGCCCAGTTCGGCCTCAACGACCCGCTCTGGCTGCAGTACCTCCATTATCTAGGCAATCTTCTGCGCGGCAATTTCGGCCCCAGCTACAACATGCCGGATTTCACCGTCGGCGAGCTGTTCAGGGAAGGCCTGCCGATCTCGATCCAACTCGGCGCTTCGGCGCTCGTTCTGGCGCTGCTCCTCGGCAGCGTGCTCGGCACTGTTGCCGCGCTCAACCAGAACAAGCTTGCCGACTATTCGGTGATCGCGCTGGCGACCGCCGGCAGTACCATACCGACCTTCGTCATCGCCCCGGTAATCCAGCTTGTATTCGGATTGACCTGGAAGCTGCTGCCGATCGGTGGCTGGGGCGATGGAGCCCTCATCAACAAGGTCGGCCCGGTGCTGACGCTCGCTCTGCCGCAGATCGCCATCGTCGCCCGCCTGATGCGCGGCTCGATGATCGAATCGCTGCACTCGCATCACATCCGCACCGCGCGCGCGCTCGGCCTGTCCGACTGGTCAGTCGTCGTCAAGCATGCGCTGCGCGGCGCCATCCTGCCGATCGTCTCCTTCACCGGTCCGGCAGCCGCAGCCCTTCTCACAGGCTCGATCATCGTCGAGACCATCTTTTCTATCCCGGGCATCGGCCGCCATTTTGTCGTTGCCGCGCTAAACCGCGACTACACTCTGGTGATGGGGACGGTGGTGGTCATCGCGCTCTTCACCATTGTCTTCAACCTGATCGTCGACGTCCTCTATGGGGTCGTCGATCCGAGGGTGCGCTATGACTGATATCGCAGTTGCCGCACCGGTCGTCGGCCGATCCCTGTGGGGTGACGCCTGGGCGCGCCTCAAGGCCAATCGCGCGGCCATGTTCAGCCTCTATTATCTTGCCTTCATCGCCGTCATCAGCGTGTTTGGGCCCTATTTCGTGCCGCACCAATACACAACCATCTATGCCGACTATGTCCGGACGCCGCCGAGCTTCTCCGCCTATCCGAAGGCCGACATGATCGAAGGCGCTCTCGATGAGGCGATCAGGCGTATGCGCGTCGACATCAAGGAGTGGCGGCAGGAGGGCAGCCGTGTGTTCGTTACCGTCAGATCGTCCAAGCAGATCGACGACCGCAACATTCGCTACCTTGATCGTTCCGATACCTTTGATGACACAAAGATCGAGAGCAAATCGCCGGATGGTCTCGAAATGGTGATGAGTGCCTCGATCAAGCAGCAATATTTCCTGTTCGGCACCGACAATACCGGCCGCGATCTCCTGTCCCGAACGCTGATGGCCGGGCGCATATCGCTGGCCATCGGCCTGCTTGCCGGCATTGTGGCCGTGGTCATCGGCGTGCTCTACGGCGCCACCGCCGGCCTCGCCGGCGGCAGGGTCGACGAGGTGATGATGCGTATCGTCGACGTGCTCTATTCTTTGCCGTTCATCTTCTTCGTCATTATGCTGGTGGTGTTTTTCGGCAGGAATTTCGTGCTGATGTTCCTGGCCGTCGGCGCCGTACTGTGGCTCGACATGGCGCGCATCGTGCGCGGACAGGCGCTGTCGATCCGCCGGCAAGAATATGTCCAGGCGGCGGAGGCGATGGGCGTCAGGCAGCGCGGCATTCTGCTGCGCCATGTGATCCCCAATTTGCTCGGGCCGGTGGTGATCTACATGACGCTGCTGGTGCCGCAGGTCATCATCCTGGAGAGTTTTTTGTCGTTCCTCGGGCTCGGCGTCCAGGAGCCGATGACCAGCTGGGGCGTGCTGATCTCGGTCGGCGCCCAGAACATCGGCTCGGCCAACTGGCTGCTTTTGTTCCCGGCCTTCTTTCTCGTCTCCACGCTGTTCGCGCTGAATTTCGTCGGCGATGGGCTGCGCGACGCGCTCGACCCGAAGGATCGTTGAGATGGCTGCTTCCGAAACCATCCTCAGCGTCAAGGACCTTCGCGTCCGCTTCCGCACCCTCGACGGTGTGGTGGAGGCGGTGAAGGGCATCAACATCCACGTCAAATCAGGCGAAACCGTCGCCGTCGTCGGCGAATCCGGTTCCGGCAAGAGCCAGACGATGATGGCGGCGATGAGCCTGCTCGCCTCGAACGGCGAAGCCACCGGCACCGTCGATTATCGCGGCCGCAATCTTTTGACCTTGAGCAAGCCCGAGCTCAACAAGATCCGCGGCCGCAAGATCAGCATGATCTTCCAGGAGCCGATGACTTCGCTCGACCCGCTCTATTCGATCGGCAACCAGTTGATTGAACCGATCCGCAAGCATCGTGGACTTGGCGCCGCCGAAGCACGCGAGGAGGCGCTCAAGTTGCTGCGGCTGGTCCATATTCCCGATCCGGAGCGGCGGATGAACTCCTATCCGCACGAGTTGTCGGGCGGTCAGCGCCAGCGCGTCATGATCGCCATGGCGCTGGCCAACGACCCCGACATACTGATCGCTGACGAGCCGACGACCGCGCTCGACGTGACCATCCAGGCGCAGATCCTCATGCTGCTCGCCGAACTGCAGCGTAAGCTCGGCATGGCGATCGTCTTCATCACTCACGATCTCGGCATCGTCAGGCGCTTTGCCGATCGGGTCTATGTGATGCGCTATGGCGAGGTCGTCGAGGAGGGCGAGGCGGAAGCGATCTTCGCCAACCCGCAGCACGCCTATACCAAGATGCTGCTCGCCGCCGAACCGACCGGCACCAAGGCGCCGCCGCCTCCGAATGCCCCTGTCCTGCTTGAAGGCAGGAACGTCGAGGTGACCTTCAAGATCGGCGGCGGATTTCTTGGCGGAGAACCGCTGATATTGCGCGCTGTCGATCGCATTTCGATCCAGCTGAGGCGTAACCAGACCATCGGCATCGTCGGCGAATCCGGCTCGGGAAAATCGACGCTCGGCCGCGCCTTGCTGCGGCTCCTGCCCAGCGACGGCATCATCCGGCTTGGCGACCGCGACATTTCCCACGCCGACCGGCAGGCGATGCGGCCGCTGCGGCGCGAATTGCAGCTGGTTTTCCAGGATCCATTCGGCTCGCTATCGCCACGCATGACCGTCGGCCAGATCATCACCGAGGGGCTCCTGGTCCACGAGCCCAATCTGTCGGGCAGGCAGCGCGATCTCCGCGCCGTCGACGCCTTGCTCGAAGTCGGGCTCGACCCCAATACGCGCAACCGCTATCCGCATGAATTCTCCGGCGGCCAGCGGCAGCGCATCGCCATTGCGCGCGCCATGATCCTCAAGCCGAAAGTGGTGGTGCTGGACGAGCCGACCTCGGCGCTGGACCGCTCGGTGCAGAAGCAGATCGTCGAATTGCTGCGCAAGCTGCAAGCCGACCACGAGCTGTCCTATCTGTTCATCAGCCACGATCTCGCCGTCGTGCGCGCCATGGCCGACTACATTATCGTCATGAAGCAGGGCAAGATCGTCGAGGAGGGACCGGCCGAGGCGATCTTCAGCAACCCGCAGGCCACCTACACACAGACGCTGATGGCCGCGGCCATCGACGTGACGCGATTTCGCCTGAGCGCATAGCGCGATTGGTCAGAACTGCGGCGGATGGTGGTCGTTTCGGGAACAAGAACAGCTAAGCCGCTGTTTTTTCTGGTCGGAGTGGCAGGATTTGAACCTGCGACCCCATCGTCCCGAACGATGTGCGCTACCAGGCTGCGCTACACTCCGTGACCAGACCGCGGGCTTATAGCCGCCGCGTTTGGTTACTGCAAGCGCCAATGGCAGCGCTTCGGTCGCATTTCTTTCGCTTTAGCCGCCACGTCATACAGGTTTCAGTTTCCTGTCGCACAAACACGGCTTAAAGGGGCTTCTGGGTAATCGTCCACTTGCCTCGAAGCACCTGATTCAGCCGCCTGGAGTTTGCAGCCTTGTCGATGAAGATCGTTAGCGATGTCAGACCAAACACTTTTGAGTTTGAAACCTCGGCGCTGATCAAGCCGTCCGGGTTTCGCGAATATGATGCGCGCTGGTGGTTCGGCCATCCCGGCTCGAACGAGCCGCCGGAACTCAATCTGATCGGCGTCCAGGCGCTCGGCATGGGGCTCGGCACGCTGATCCGCCGCCTGGGTGCCGGACCCGACATCGTCACCGGTCACGATTTCCGCTCTTATTCGCTTGCCATCAAGCTGGCATTGGTTTCCGGGCTGATGGCGGCCGGCGCACGGGTCAAGGATGTCGGGCTTGCCCTGTCGCCGATGGCTTATTTCGCCCAGTTCGCGCTCGACACGCCCTCCGTCGCCATGGTCACTGCCTCGCACAACGAGAATGGCTGGACCGGCGTCAAGATGGGCGCGGCGCGCCCGCTGACTTTTGGTCCGGAGGAGATGAGCGCGTTGAAGGCGATAGTGCTCTCAGGCGATTTCGACCTTGTCGGTGGTGGCTCCTATGACTTCGTTGCGGATTTCCGCAAAACCTACCTTGACGATCTGACAGCGGGAAAGCGTATCTCGAGGAAGCTCAAGGTGGTGGCCGCCTGCGGCAACGGCACCGCCGGGGCTTTCGCTCCCGAGGCACTGGAAAGGATCGGCTGCGAGGTGATCCCGCTCGACGTCGAGCTCGATCATACGTTTCCCAATTACAATCCCAACCCCGAAGACATGCAGATGCTGCACGCCATTCGCGACAAGGTGCTGGAAACGGGCGCCGATGTCGGGCTCGGTTTCGACGGCGACGGCGATCGCTGCGGCGTGGTCGACAATGAAGGCAACGAGATCTTCGCCGACAAGGTCGGCGTCATGCTGGCGCGCGACATCTCGCACCTCTACCCAGGCTCGACTTTCGTCGTCGACGTCAAGTCGACCGGATTGTTCATGACTGACAAGGTGTTGCGGGAAAATGGCGCGGTCACCGACTATTGGAAAACCGGTCACTCCTATATCAAACGGCGCGTCGCCGAACTCGGCGCCGCCGCCGGTTTCGAAAAATCGGGCCATTTCTTCTTCAATCCGCCGATCGGCCGCGGCTATGACGATGGCCTGGTAACGGCCATCACCATATGCCAGATGCTGGATCGCAGCCCGCAAAGCAGCATGGCCGACCTCTATCGCGATCTGCCGCTAACCTTCGGCACGCCGACCATGTCGCCACACTGCGCCGACGAGCTCAAATACGGCGTCGTCGAGCGCGTCGTAGGCGACTTTCGCAAGATGAAGGACGAGGGCGCGGTCTTCGCCGGCCAGAAGATAGCCGAACTGATCACCGTCAACGGCGTCAGGGTCGTGGCGGAGGATAGTACCTGGGGGCTGGTGCGGGCATCATCGAACAAGCCGGAGCTTGTGGTGGTGGTCGAAAGCCCGGTATCGTCCGAGCGGCGGCGGCAGATGTTCGAAGCCGTCGACGCGGTGCTGCGCCGCAGCCCGGAAGTCGGCGCCTACAATCAGACCTTTTGAACGCGGGGCTTGTTTTCATGACCGAACGGATCGTCAGTTTTGTGATGAGCGGCGGCGTCGGCTCGCGGCTGTGGCCGCTGTCGCGCGAGGACAATCCCAAGCAGTTCCATGATTTCTCCGGCGACGGCTCGATGCTGGCCAAGACGCTGCGGCGGCTGACCGCGCGGCCGGAGGGCGAAACGCCGGTTTTCCTGATTGCGTCGGAAAGGCATGCCGACCGCGTTCATGCCGACATTGCTGGTCACGAGCTTTCCGGCGGCGGCCCGCTGTTCGAGCCGACCGGGCGCAACACTGCCGCGGCCGTCGCTTTGGCAAGCCTGCGCACCTTGTCGGAATTCGGCGACAGCCTGGTGCTGGTGGTGCCGTCCGACCATGAGATTGCGACCGCGCAGCAATTCTGGCGGAGCGTCGAGGCCGGCACGGCGGCGGCGCGCGAAGGCAGGCTGGTGGTGTTCGGCATCAAGCCCGCCCAACCCGAGACCGGGTATGGCTACATCGAGGTGGCCGGCGAGCGCGATGGTATCTGCGATGTCTCGCGTTTCGTCGAAAAACCCGATCTCGCCACCGCGCAGAGCTATCTCGAGGCCGGCAATTTCTACTGGAACACCGGCATCTTCCTGTTTCGCGCCAGTGCCATGCGCGACGCGTTCATGGCTTTCCAGCCAGACATCTGGAGCGCCACAGAGGCTGCCTACCAAGCTGCGACATCGGACCTTTCCGGCCTCTACATGCCTCTGGAGCTCTATGCCGCCATCCCATCGACATCGATCGACTATGCGATCATGGAGCGCGCCAGCGGCATCGCCATGGTGCCGGCCGGCTTTCGCTGGAACGATCTCGGCTCCTGGCAATCGCTGCTCGACGTCGGCCCCTCCGACACCCAGGGCAATGTCATCGTCGGCGACGTCGTCGCCATCGATTGCGAGAACTCCTATATCCGCAGCGACGGCCGCCTGCTGTCGGCCATAGGCCTGAAGGACGTCGCCATCGTGTCGACCGCCGACGCCACTTTCGTCGCTCCGGTCAGCCACAGCCAGAACGTCAAGAAGATCGTCGAGCAGCTCGAAAAGAGCGGTCGCCTGGAGACCAGGTTCACGCCCGCCGACGATCGAGTCATCGAAAGCGGCGCCTGGCAGCGCCGCGTTCACCATTGGCTGTTCGAGGAGACGGTGCCGTTATGGTCGACGGTCGGCGTCGACGAGCGCCATGGCGGGTTCCACGAGGCGCTCGGTTTCGATGCCGCCCCGCTGATGAAACCAAAACGCATGCGCACTCAGGCCAGGCAGATTTACGCCTTCGCGGTCGCCAAGGCGCGCGGCTGGAACGGCCCGGCCGATCGGCTGATCAGCCACGGCCTCGAATTCATGGCCAGGCACGGCCGCACCGACAATGGCGGCTGGGTACGCACGCTCAACATCGACGGCACTGTCGCCGACGCCGCCGAGGATGCCTATGACCATTCCTGCGTGCTCCTGGCGCTGGCGCATGCCCATATGTGCGGCAATCCCGATGCGTTGCGGCTTGGCGAGGAGACCTTTGCGTTCATCGACGCGCATCTCGAGGACGAACGCCTGACCGGCTTCCGCGAGACCTCGAGCGGCGAGGGCGAGCGCCGCTCCAACCCGCACATGCATCTGCTCGAGGCATTCCTGGCCTGGCATCAGGCGACGGGCGAACGCGCCTATCTTCGCCGCGCCGCGCGCATCGTCGATCTGTTTCGCAGCCATTTCTTCGACCCGGAAAGCTGGACGCTGGGTGAGTATTTCGACAATGAATGGCGGCCGGCCCCTGGCGAGAAGGGCACGTGGACCGAACCCGGCCATCATTTCGAATGGGCCTCGCTGCTGGTCGACTTCGCCGGGCGCAGCGGCCAGAGCGGCTTGACCGGCCTTGCCCGGAAGCTTTACGCGTCGGCAATTGCCAATGGCCTCAACCGCGCCAATAGGCCTCGCCTACGGCGCGGTCTCGCGGCAAGGGCTGCCGCTCGACCGCGTCTCGCGCAGTTGGCCGCAGGCCGAAGCGATCAAGGCGGCGATCGCGCTGGATGGTTCGGGCGGTCCCGACCTGAAGCCGGAAATCGAGGCGCGTGTCGGCCGGCTGTTCCGCTGGCACATCAATCCGGCACCGCTCGGCCTGTGGATCGACCGCATCGACGAGCGTGGCCGCTCGCTGGCAAGCGAGGTGCCGGCCAGCATCTTCTATCATCTCGTCTGCGCGCTGACGCAGTATCTGGACGGCACCGCCCGCAAGGATCAGTATGGGCTGGCGACGTCCCCCGTCTCGACATAGACCGACTTCAGCTGCGAATAGAGTGCCAGTGCCGCGAGCGAATTCTCGCGGCCGATGCCGGACTGCTTGAAGCCGCCAAAGGGGATTTCGACCGGCGTCAGATTGTAAGCGTTGATCCAGCAGGTACCGGCCTGCAATTCGGCGATGACGCGGTGGGCGCGCTGCAGGTCGCGCGTGAACACGCCGGCGGCGAGGCCGAATTCGGTGTCGTTGGCGCGCTCGACTACCTCGTCCTCGCTGTCGAATTTCAGCACGCTCATGACTGGCCCGAAAATCTCCTCGCGGGCGATGCGCATCGTGTCTGCGACACCGGTGAACACCGTCGGCTCGACGAAGAAGCCGCCCTGGAAGCCCTGCAACGCCGGCACGTTGCCGCCGCAGGCGAGCACCGCGCCATCCTGTTTGCCCGCTTCGATGTAAGAGACCACCTTGTCATGCTGCGCCTTGGAGACCAGCGGCCCCATCTGCGTGTCCGGATCGAGCGGATCGCCGATGCGGATTTTCTTGGTCCGCTCGGTCAGCCTCTCGACGAAACGGTCATGGATGCTGCTCTGCACGAACACCCGCGTGCCATTGGAGCAGATCTGGCCGGTCGAATAGAAATTGCCGAGCATCGCGCCGCCGATGGCGTTTTCGAGGTTGGCGTCTTCGAAGACGATCAGCGGCGACTTGCCGCCGAGCTCCATCGTCGCGTGCTTCATCTTCGAGCCGGCGAGCGACAGCACCTTGCGGCCGGTCGGCACGGAGCCGGTCACCGAGACCTTGGCGACGACCTCATGGCCGACAAGGCCGGCGCCGACATCGCCAAAACCTTGCACGACGTTGAACAGGCCGTCGGGCAGGCCGGCCTCGGTATAGATTTCGGCGAGCGCCAGTGCTGAAAGCGGCGTGTTTTCCGACGGCTTGAACACCATCGCATTGCCCATGGCGAGCGCCGGTGCGGATTTCCAGCCGGCGATCTGGATCGGGTAATTCCAGGCGCCGATGCCGACGCAGACGCCGAGCGCCTCGCGCCTGGTATAGGCAAAGGGTCCGCCGAGATCGACGGCCTCGCCATTAAAGGCGGCGACCGCGCCGCCGAAATATTCCAGGCAGTCGGCCGCCGACGGGGCGTCCGCAACCAGCGTCTCCTGGATAGGCTTACCGGTATCCAGCGTCTCGATGCGCGCCAGATCGGCATTGCGCGCGCGCAAGATGTCGGCGGCGCGGCGCAGGATGCGGCCGCGTTCGACCGGCTTCAGCCGCGCCCAGGCCGGTTGTGCCACACGCGCCGCCTCGATCGCGAGCTCCAGCACGTTCGGCGTCGCCGAGCGCAGCATGGCGATGGTCTCGCCGGTTGCAGGATAGATTACCTGCAGCGGCGCGCCGCGCTCGTCGTCGATATAGCGGCCGTTGACATAATGCGATGCCGTTGGCTGGGCGCGCATGACTGTTCTCCAAATCGTCTTTTCGCGGCATCGGAATATGCGTCCGCCGGATCATGGCCTATCTGTCCGACGCCTGCCAGCGCGGATTGATCCATGGTTCCTGGTTGGACGGTGGCAGCGGCGTACGCCCGAGAATGTGGTCGGCGGCCTTCTCGCCGGTCATGATCGACGGCGCGTTGAGATTGCCGTTGGTGACGCGTGGAAAGATCGAGGAATCGGCGACCCGCAGCCCTTCGACGCCAATGACGCGGCATTCCGGATCGACGACGCTCATCGCATCATCGGCACGGCCCATCTTGCAGGTGCCGCAAGGGTGGTAGGCGCTTTCGGCGTGGTCGCGAATGAAGGCGTCGAGCTCCTCATCCGATTGCACATGCGAGCCCGGCGACAGTTCCTTGCCGCGGTAGGGATCGAAGGCCGCTTGCCCGAAGATCTCGCGGGTCAGCCGGATGCAGTGGCGGAACTCCGTCCAGTCATCCGGATGCGACATGTAGTTGAAGCGGATCACCGGCTTCGACTTGGGATCGGGCGAGCGCAGCGTGACCGAACCGCGCGACTTCGACCGCATCGGCCCGACATGCGCCTGGAAACCATGCGCCTTGGCCGCCGCCTTGCCGTCATAGCGGACCGCGGCCGGGATGAAGTGATACTGGATATCGGGATAGTCGACGCCGGCGCCCGAGCGCACGAAGGCGGCCGCCTCGAAATGATTGGTGGCACCGAGGCCGGATTTGAAGAACAGCCATTGTGCCCCGATCAGCGCCTTCGAGAACGGGTTCAAGACGGAGTTCAGCGTGATCGGCTTTGTCGATTCCTGCTGGATGTAGAGTTCCATATGGTCCTGCAGATTGCGACCGACTCCAGGCCGGTCAGCGATCACCGGAATGCCGTTCTCCCTAAGGTGCTGGCCGGGGCCGATGCCGGACAGCATCAGGATCTTGGGCGAGTTGATCGAGGACGCGGCAACGATCACCTCGCGCCGCGCTCTGACCGCCTGAATCCGTTTGCGCACTTCGATCTCGACGCCGGTGGCGCGTTGATTCTCGATGATTACCCGCCGGGCGAAACCCTTGACCAGGCTGACATTTTTCCGCCTCAGCGCCGGCCTCAGATAGGCGCTCGCGGCCGACCAGCGACGGCCGCCGCGGATGGTCTGCTCCATCGGCCCAAAGCCTTCCTGCTTCGCGCCGTTATAGTCGTCGGTCAGCTCGAAGCCGGCCTGACGGCCTGCCTCGACGAAGGCGCCATAGAGTGGGTTCGTTCTCGAGCCGCGCTGCACAGTAAGCGGGCCGCCATGGCCGCGCCAGCCATCCTCGCCGCCTGCGCTGTCCTCCATGCGCTTGAAATAGGGGAGCACGTCGGCAAAGCCCCAGCCGGCCGCGCCCTGTTCGGCCCAGTGGTCGAAGTCGCGGGCATGGCCGCGCACATAGACCATGCCGTTGATCGACGACGAGCCGCCGATCACCTTGCCGCGCGGCGTCGCCAGCACGCGGCCGCCGAGGTGCGGCTCCGGCTCGCTGACAAAGCCCCAGTCGTAGAGGCTCATATTGAGCGGGATCGACAGCGCCGACGGCATCTGGATTAGCGGCCCGATATCGCTGCCGCCATATTCGATGACGATCACCGAATGCTTGCCGTCCTCCGACAGCCGGTAGGCCATGGCCGAACCGGCCGAGCCGGAGCCGATAATGACGAAATCCGCTTCAAGCATAGTTCATGCGCGTCCATGGTTCATATGGGCAATGAAATCGGCCAGCGAGACGTTGCCGCCGGTTGCCATTACGAGAACGGTCTTGCCGGTCACGTCGACCTTGCCGCCGAGCAACGCCGCCAGCGAAGCAGCGCCGGATGGTTCGAGCACCAGCTTCATCCGCTCGAAGGCGATGCGCATGGCGCGCCGCACCGAAGCATCGTCGACGGTGACGCCGCGAACGCCGGCGGCCTTCACCGCTGCGAACGGCGCGTCGCCGGGCCGCCGCGACATCAGCCCGTCGCAGATCGATTTCGGCCCGATCGGCATGGTTTCGATGGCGCCATGCGCCAACGACGAGCCCATGCCGTCAAAACCTTCCGGCTCCACGCCGATGATCTTCGTGGCTGGCGACAGGTAGTGGAAGGCCAGCGAAACACCGCCGATCAGGCCGCCGCCGCCGACCGAGCAGAACAAGAGATTGGCCTCGGCTTGCTTGGCGGCGAGCTGGTCGAGTGCCTCCAGCCCGGCACCGGCCTGGCCGGCGACGATCTCCGGATCGTCGAACGGGTGCAGCAGCGCCAGGCCTTCGCTCGCGGCGATCTCGCGCGCCTTCGCGGCAGCGACTTCCTCACGCGCGCGCTCGCCATGGTCGGTCAGCACGACACGGGCGCCGTAGCCCGACGTGGCATCGCGTTTGGCGGCAGGCGCGTCGATCGGCATGACGATGGTGACGGGAATGCCAAGCGCTTGGCCTGCCGCCGCCAGCCCTTGCGCGAAATTGCCGGAGGAATAGGCGACGACGCCCATTTTGGCTTCGTCGGGCGACAGCCGCTTCAGCCGCCAATAGGCGCCGCGCACCTTGAACGATCCGGCCCATTGCAGCGACTCGGCCTTGACGAAGACGCGTTCGGCGCCGGTCTCGCGGGCGAGTGCCGCCGATTCCAGCAGCGGCGTGATCTGCGTCGCCTTGGAGGTGACGGCATAGGCCTGCCTGAGATGGTCGACAGAGGGGACGAGACTGTCTGCCATCATTCGCCTCGGGGAAAGCGCTTCTGCTCTTCGAGCAGGTCGAGGTTCATGTGATTGCGCATGTAGCGTTCCGACGCCTTCTGCAGCGGCTGGAACTCCCAGGGATAATGGGTGCCGTTGCGCAGCGCCGGGTAGACCACCCAGCGGCGTGCCTGGCTGGCACGCACCGCGGCATCGAACGCCGCCATGTCCCAGCGCTCCCGCACCTTGTCGGTGAAAGCGGCCACCAAAGCCGCATTGGCCGGATCGGCGGCGAGGTTGGTCAATTCCCGCGGATCCGATTCAAGATCAAACAGTTGCGGCGGGTCGATCTCGCAATGGATGAATTTGTAGCGGCCCCCGCGCATCGCCACCATCGGCGCATTGGAGCCTTCGGCCGCATATTCCATCAGCACCGGCGCGGAGCGTTTCTTTCCGTTTAGCAGCGGCAGCAGCGACTGGCCGTCGGTCCACGGCGCAATCGCGCTGATGTCGATGCCGGCGAGATCGCAAAGCGTCGGCGTCACGTCGAGATTGGAAACCGGCGTCTCGATCAGCCCGGCGTGTATGCTCTTGCCGGCGATCATCAGCGGCACCCGCGCCGAACCCTCGAAAAAGCACATCTTGAACCACAGCCCGCGCTCGCCGAGCATGTCGCCATGGTCCGAGCAGAACAGGATGATCGTGTCGTCGAGCATGCGCGTGCGCTCGAGCACCGACAGCAGCTCGCCGAGCTTGTCGTCGAGATAGGAGACATTGGCGAAATAGCCGCGCCGCGCGCGGCGTATCTGCTCAGTGGTGATGTCGAACCTATCATAGTCGCTGGCGCGGTAGAGCCGCTGCGAATGCGGGTCCTGCCTGTCGTAAGGAATGAAGCCGACCTCAGGCTCGAGCGCCGGGCAATCCTCGTAGAGGTCCCAGTAGCGCCGGCGTGCGACGTAAGGATCGTGCGGATGGGTGAAGGAAACCGTCAAGCACCAGGGCCGATGTGCGGCATCGTCCGAGACGCGGGCAAAATCGTAAAGCTTCTGCACCGCATGGAAGGCGACCTCGTCGTCATATTCCAGCTGGTTCGTGATCTCGGCAGTACCGGCGCCGCTCACCGAGCCGAGATTGTGATACCACCAGTCGATCCGCTCGCCGGGCTTGCGATAGTCCGGCGTCCAGCCGAAATCGGCCGGATAGATGTCGGTGGTCAGCCGCTCCTCGAAACCGTGCAATTGGTCCGGGCCGACGAAATGCATCTTGCCGGAGAGGCAGGTGTGATAGCCGGCAGCGCGCAGATGATGGGCAAATGTCGGGATCGAAGACGCGAATTCGGCGGCGTTGTCGTAGACCCCGGTGCGTGACGGCAACTGGCCGCTCATGAATGCGGCGCGGCCCGGCGCGCAGAGCGGCGAGGCGGTGTAATTGTTGCAAAAACGCGCCGAACGTGTGGCCAGCGCCTTCAGATGCGGCGCGTGCAGGAAGTCCGCCAGCCCATCCGGAAACAGCGTTCCGTTGAGCTGATCGACCATCACGATCAGGATGTTGGGTCGCTTGGATGTCACTGCTTCTGCCGTCCGCTGAGCTTCGTTTCGAGATAGTCCTCGACCAGTGCAATCGCGGTCGCGGCATCGGGGACGCCGTCCTTCAGCGCGCGCCTGATATAGAGCCCGTCGATCAGCGCCGCCGTCGCTTCGGCGACCCGGTCCGCCTCGCTTCTGGGCAGGATGCCGGCCAGCCCGCTGAGCAGATTGGAATGCAGCCGCCGCGCATAGACCTTGAGCAGCCGGCGAAGTGCTGCCGATTTCTGCGCCTCGACGTAGAAGGCGAGCCAGGCGGCGATCGTTTCGGGCTGGAACTGGATGTCGGAGAAATTGACCGCGACCACTGCCGAGACGCGCTGGCGCGCCGTGCCGGCCGCGCGAAGTGCACGGCGTGTATCGGCGGTGAGCTCGCTCAGGATGTGCCGCATCGTCGCCAACAGCAATTCGTCCTTGGCGCCGAAATAATGGTGGGCAAGCGCCGAGGACACGCCGGCGCGCCCGGCGATTTCCGACATCGTCACATCAAGCGAACCGCGCTCGCCGATCGCCGAGATCGTTGCGTCGATGAGCGCCCTGCGGCGCAACGGCTCCATTCCGAGTTTCGGCATTCTTGCTCCGGTCTTGTCATGGCAAGATTATTTTTTATTGACGCATCAATCAACAAAAATCCAGCCTGATTTGCTGGCAAAAGCCAGGCACTATGACCAGATATCAAGATCAAGCGATTGTGCGGTTCTGGCCCCTTCACGACGCCGGGCGGAACGGTTCATGCTTGAACAATGCTGAGGCGCGCCGCAGTATCGCGTAGCCCAGGTCCACAGGATGGAGATCGCCATGACAGCATGCATCGTCGGTTGGGCGCATTCGCGCTTCGGCAAGCTCGAAGGCGAGACGCTGGAGGGCCTGATCACCAAGGTGGCAGTCGAGGCGCTCGACCATGCCGGCATCGGTCCAGATGACGTCGACGAGATCGTGCTCGGCCACTTCAACGCCGGGTTTTCCGCCCAGGATTTCACCGCGAGCCTGGTCCTCCAGGCCGACGACCGGCTGCGCTTCAAGCCGGCGACCCGCGTCGAGAACGCCTGCGCCACCGGCTCGGCGGCGGTCAGGCAAGGCATCCGCGCCATCGACGCCAATGCCGCCCGTATCGTGCTGGTGGTCGGCGCCGAGCAGATGACGACGACGCCCGGTCCCGAGATCGGCAAGAACCTGCTCAAGGCCTCATATCTGCCGGAGGACGGTGACACGCCGGCAGGCTTCGCCGGCGTCTTCGGCAAGATCGCCCAAGCCTATTTCCAGCGCTACGGCGACCAGTCGGATGCGCTGGCGACGATCGCCGCCAAGAACCACAAGAACGGCGTCGACAATCCCTACGCGCAGATGCGCAAGGATTTCGGCTACGAGTTCTGCCGGCAGGAAAGCGAAAAAAACCCCTTCGTCGCCGGTCCGCTGAAGCGCACAGACTGCTCGCTGGTGTCGGACGGCGCCGCCGCACTTGTCCTTGCCGATACGGCCACGGCGCTGAAGATGCGCCGCGCGGTCGCTTTCCGCGCCAATGAGCATGTGCAGGATTTCCTGCCGATGTCGAAGCGCGACATCCTCGCCTTCGAAGGCTGCGAGCAGGCCTGGAACCAGGCGTTGAAGAAGGCGGGCGTGACGCTCGGCGACCTGTCCTTCGTCGAGACGCACGACTGTTTCACCATCGCCGAACTGATCGAGTATGAGGCGATGGGCCTGGCAAAGCCGGGCGAGGGCGCCAAGCTGGCCTTGGATGGCGAGACGGCGAAAGATGGAAGGCTGCCGGTCAATCCGTCGGGCGGGCTGAAGGCCAAGGGCCATCCGATCGGCGCCACCGGTGTATCGATGCATGTGCTGAGCGCCATGCAGCTCGTCGGCGAGGCGGGCGGCATCCAGGTGCCGGGAGCAAAGCTCGGCGGCATCTTCAACATGGGCGGCGCCGCGGTCGCCAACTACGTTTCCATTCTCGACCGGATCAGATAAAAGCGGCCCCGCATTACAGCGCCGCGCGACCGTTCGGGAGCGCAAAGGACGCTGTAACACTTTGATTTTGCGCATGATCCTTTTCGAAATGGATTCCGATTTTCGAGATCATGCGCTAGCGGGGAATTCATGACAAATCCGGTTCTGGTCGAAGTCTTGCGCGGCGCAATCGTCGAGAGCGCGCATCGCGGCGCTGTTGCCGTCTTCGACGCTGACGGCAAGCCTGTCTGGGAGATCGGCGACACGGCACAGCCGGTGTTCCCGCGTTCGGCGGTCAAGGCGATCCAGGCGTTGCCGCTGGTCGAGAGCGGCGCTGCCGATGTCTACGGCTTCGGTGACCGGGAGCTGGCGCTGGCCTGCGCCTCGCATTCCGGCGAGCCGCCACATGTCGAGCTCGCGCGGGCCATGCTGGCGAAGGCCGGCCTGGACGAGGCGGCACTCGAATGCGGCGCGCATTGGCCGTCGAGCCATGGAGCGACGCTGGCGCTTGCCCGCGCCGGCAGCGTGCCGAACGCGCTGCACAACAATTGTTCCGGCAAGCACTCAGGCTTCCTATGCACCTGCGTTCACAGCGGCATCGCCCATCGTGGTTACGTCAAGGCTGGCCATGCTTCGCAGGAGATGGTGCGCGAAGCGATGGAGGCGGTGACCGGCGCTGCCCATGACGCCGATCACCGCGGCACCGACGGCTGCTCGATTCCGACCTATGCCGTGCCGTTGCGCAGCTTTGCCCTTAGCTTTGCCCGCATGGCGACAGGTGCCGGCTTCGAGCCGGTGCGCGCCCGGGCGGCGAAGCGGCTGCTTTCTGCCTGCATGGCCGAGCCGTTTTTCGTCGCCGGCACGGGCAGGTCCGACGTCGCGATGATGGAGGCCGCCCCGGGTCGGATTTTCGTCAAGGGAGGCGCCGAAGGTGTTTTTTGCGCCGCCGTTCCGGAGCTTGGCCTTGGCATCGCGCTGAAATGCGACGATGGCGCCGGCCGCGCCGCTGAAGTGATGGTCGCGGCTGTGCTGGCAAAGCTTTTGCACGCCGACCACGCGCTCGCTGCGAAACTGATCGAACAGGCAAATCCGCCTATCGAAAGCCGGATCGGCGCCAAAGTCGGCGCGCTCCGGCCGACGGCCACCCTCAACTGACGTGGTTGCGCTCGACGGTCAGATGCGCATAGCCGGCATTGCCTGACGCGGCGAGGTCGCCGGTCACCGGCTCGGCCCAGCGCTGGCCGACGATCGCGCCGTTCTGGACCCCGTCGATGACATTGTCGGAAATGATTGCCGTTCCGGCACCTTCGACCACGGTGACGACGATACCGGTCCCCGCCTTGCGGATGATGTTTCCCATGGCGACCACATTGCGCATGAACGGTCCCCAGCCGATCTGCATGCCGTAGAGCGGCGCATTCTCGACGACATTACCGGAAACGGTGCTGTCTGCCTCGACGCTGATGCCGACGCCGAAGCCGGGCGCGTCGGCAGGGTAGGGACCGCTGGTCGACAGATTGCGGACGATGTTGCCGGAGCAGACGCCCATGCGGCCGCCTTCGTTGAAATTGACGATCGAAATACCGTTCGCAGCGCCATCGACGATGTTATTGCCGATGACGGCACCTTCAAAGGAGAATTCGGAATACACGGCCGTTTCGCCCGAGCGCGAGCAGGTATTGCCGGTGATCTGCAAATTGCTGGCACTGTTGGCGCGGATCGCCGAAAACGCGCAGTCCGAAACAATATTGCCGGAGATGATGACATTGCCGGCGCGGAAGGCATTGATGCCATTGCCGTTCTGGCCGGTTCCGCCGCCGCGCGCCTGGATGCGTTCGATCCGGTTGCCGCTGACGATGGTGTTGTCTTCAGCCGCCTGCCAGCGGTGCACGAGGATGCCGCCATTGGCGCAGTCGGAGACGCTATTGCCTGATATTTCCAGGCCATCGGCCTCGACCGAATAGATGCCGGCATCGGCCGCACCGGATATCTCCGAGCGCTCGATGCGGCCCGAGGCGTGTTCGAGCGCCAGACCGTTCTTGCCGCTGTCGGTAAGCTGGCAGTTGTCGACGACCAGATGGGCGATGCGGCGCAGATCGAGCAGGCCATGCGTGTAGTCGCCCATCCAGCGGTTGCTGCCGTCGAACACCAGCCCGCTGAGTTCGATATGCTCGGCCTGTTCGGCCATGATGAGATGGCCATTGCCGCCGTAGACGATCCGCGATGCGCCCGGCACGCCGGACAGGCGCACGCGGCCGGGCAGCGACAGGTTGGAAACGATATAGATCCCCGGCGGCAGGAACACCGGCATGTCGCGGTCGTGCGCGTCGCGCAGCAGCTTGGTGAAGGCCTTGCTCTGGTCGTCAAGCGCGCCGGGCCGGACGCCGAGCTCGCTTGCGTTGATCGCGCTACGCATCGCGGCTTTCTCGATGCCGGGCAGGTTTTTCGCCGCTGCCTTGCCGAGCGAAAGCCCCATGACGGCAAAGCCGGCGGTCTGCGCAAGCAGCGTTCGTCTGTTCAACATCGGCACAGATTCCTTGCGTTCAACGGTCGCGCCGCAGGATTCGTGCCAGACAGGATCGGCCGGATCGGCCCCGACGTCGGTTCGCCGGCTACGGCTTGTGGAGTCGTCGCGTCAGGCATAAGTTCGATAAATGAGCAGGGCCTTCACCCGCGAGGAAGACAGCGAAAACGCCATCGCCGGCATCGGCGAGCGGCCGATCAGCCATCACCGCAATCTGGTGACGGAACGCGGCCTGGCGCTGATCGATGCGGAGGTGGCCGCTCTGCGCGACGAACTGGGCAGAGCCGAAAAGAGGGCCGACCGCGAGCGGATCGCGCTGGTGTCGCGCGATCTTCGCTATTGGACGGCAAGGCGGGAAAGCGCCGAGCTCTCCGTGCCGGAACCGGGTAGCGACCTGGTTCGTTTCGGCATGGGTGTCACCCTGGAAAGCGACGACGGCAAGAAGGTGCACTGGAAGATCGTCGGCGAGGATGAGGCAAATCCCGCCAAGGGGACAATTTCCCATATGTCGCCGATGGCGATGGCGCTGTTCGGCAAGAAGGTCGGCGAAATTGCCGCAGTCAACGGCAAGGAATGGGAGATCGTCAAGCTTTCCGACAGTTAGTCTTCGAGCTTCACCACATGATCGCGGAAGAACGCCGCGGCACCAGCCTCGTCGATTTCGCCGGCGGCGACCATCATGACCAGTTGAATAATGTCCGCCTGCTCGGCTTCGATGCTCAAGCCATTGAAATAAAGGAACAGATCGGCCGCCGCGAAAGCAGTACGCTTATTGCCGTCGACGAATGGATGGTTTTTGGCAATACCGAAAAGGTAGCCGGACGCCAACTCACAGAGATCGGGCTCGCCATAGATTTCCCTCTGCTGCGGCCTGTAGAGCGCCGACTCCAGCATTCCTTCGTCGCGGATGCCCGCTGCGCCGCCGTGGAGGCGCAACTGCTCGGCATGAAGCGCCTCCACGAACTCCCGCGAATGATGCTCGGTCATTTTGCGAGCGCGCGGTAAGCAACCTCGTACTTTTTCATCCGCTCGCGCGCGATCTTCATCTTGCGCTCGAATTCTTCGGCAGTGTCCTCGGTGCGGCGCAGGCGAAGCTCATCGCCTTCCTGAACGATGACGATGCTGTCGCCCGCCTTCAGATTCATGCGATCGAGAATTTCCTTCGGCAGGATCACGCCTTCGGAATTGCCGATCTTGCGAATGGTCGTGTTCATGGTGACATCCTGTTGCAACGCCGATTATAACTCAGCGTGTTTTCGTTGCAACAGACATTATAACAAAGCGTCAGCCCCCTGCAGCAGCCGGTCCATCAGCCGGTCCGCCGCTTCCGGGATGACCGTGCCGGGTGGGAATATTTCAGTGGCGCCTGCCTGCCGGACTGCATCGTAATCCTGCGGCGGGATGACGCCGCCGGCGACGATCAGCATGTCGTCGCGGCCGAGCTTCTTCAGTGCAAGCTTGAGTTCGGGAATGAGCGTCAAATGGCCTGCTGCCAGCGACGACGCGCCGACGACGTGCACGTCATGCTCGACCGCCAGCCTGGCGATCTCGTCCGGCGTCTGGAACATCGGCCCGACGGTGACGTCGAAGCCGAGGTCGGCAAAGGCGGTGGCGATCACTTTCTGGCCGCGATCATGGCCGTCTTGCCCCATCTTGGCGACCAGAATGCGCGGCTTGCCGCCGGACTTCTCCTCGAACGCTACGATCTTGTCCTGCAGCCGGTCGACCACTGGATTGTCGCCGAGCGCGTTGCGGTAGACGCCGGAGATCGTCTGCACCGAGGCGACATGGCGGCCGAAAACCTTTTCCAGCGCCAGCGAAATCTCGCCGACCGTGGCGTTGGCGCGTGCGGCCCGGATGGCGAATTCCAGCAGGTTTTCGTTACTCCCGGCAGCACGGGTCAGCGCATCGAGCGCGCTCTCGACGGCGGCGACGTCACGCGTGCCTTTCAGCCGCTGCAGCTTCGACAATTGCCGTGCCCTGACTTCGGCATTGTCGATCCTTAGTACGTCGACATCGATATCCGTCCCAGGCCGGTGGGCATTGACACCGACCACGATCTGTTCGCCTGAATCGATGCGCGCCTGGGTGCGCGCGGCAGCCTCTTCGATGCGCAGCTTCGGTAGGCCCTTTTCGATCGCCGCGGCCATGCCGCCGAGGCTCTCGACCTCCTCGATATGCGCAAGCGCACGCGCCGCCAGATCATGCGTCAGCCGTTCGAGATAGGCGGAGCCGCCCCACGGATCGATGATGCGCGTCGTGCCGGATTCCTTCTGCAGGATGAGCTGTGTGTTGCGGGCGATGCGGGCCGAATGGTCGGTCGGCAGCGCCATTGCCTCGTCGAAGGAATTGGTGTGCAGCGACTGCGTATGCCCTTGAGTCGCCGCCATCGCCTCGATCATGGTGCGGATGATGTTGTTGTAGGGATCCTGCGCCGTCAGCGACCAGCCCGAAGTCTGGCAATGGGTGCGCAGTGACAGCGAGCGCTCGTCCTTCGGCGAAAAGTTCTTCAGCATCAGGCTGGCCCACAAAAGGCGCGCTGCTCTCAGCTTCGCGACTTCCATGAAGAAATTCATGCCGATCGCCCAGAAGAAGGAAAGGCGCGGCGCGAAACGGTCGATGTCGAGGCCGGCCGCGACGCCGGCGCGGGCATATTCGATACCGTCGGCAATCGTGTAGGCGAGTTCAAGGTCCGCCGTCGCTCCCGCCTCCTGCATGTGGTAGCCGGAGATCGAGATCGAATTGAACTTCGGCATGTGCTTCGACGTGTAGGAAAAAATGTCCGACACGATCCGCATCGAAGGTTTTGGCGGATAGATGTAGGTGTTGCGCACCATGAACTCTTTCAGGATGTCGTTCTGAATGGTCCCAGTGAGGTCCTTCTGCGCAACGCCCTGTTCCTCCGCCGCGACGATATAGAGCGCCATGATCGGCAGCACCGCGCCGTTCATCGTCATCGATACCGTCATCTCGTTAAGCGGGATGCCATCGAACAGCTGGCGCATGTCGAGAATGGAATCGATGGCGACGCCGGCCATGCCGACATCGCCGGCGACGCGCGGATGGTCGCTGTCGTAGCCGCGATGCGTGGCGAGATCGAAGGCGACCGACAGGCCTTTCTGGCCGGCGGCAAGGTTGCGCCGGTAGAAGGCGTTGGATTCCTCTGCCGTCGAGAAGCCGGCATATTGCCGGATCGTCCAGGGTTGCTGGACATACATCGTCGGATAGGGGCCGCGCACGAAGGGCGGCAGGCCCGGATAGGTATCGAGATGCGGCAAGCCCTTGAGATCGCCCTGGTTGTAGAGATGCTTGACGGCGATGCCTTCCGGCGTCATCCGCTGACCTTTGACCTCGACCGGCACCCGCCGCGGCGGCGACCAGCCGATCTGGCTGAAATCCGGGATCATGGTACGGCTCCGATCGACTGATCGATGCGGATCGGAAACAGCGGCTCGCACACCGCAACGCCTTCGGTGAAGGCAGGCCGCCGCTCCGCCGCCAGCGTCTCGACAGGACGCTCGGTTTTCGAGGGGTGCAGCGTCGTGCCGACGATCGCCCGTTCGCCCGCCTGGTAGGCTGCGTTGCGGCGGGCGGAAGCTGCCTGGACGCGTCTCTGGATGTGGCCTTGTTCGAGGCTGGACAGCACGCCGCCTTCCGCCTCGATCTGCTGGAACTCCTGCCAGGCCGCCGCGCAGAGCTCCGCAGTCAGCGCTTCGACGGCGCCCGAACCGCAAGCCGGATCGGCGACGTGGTCGATGTGGCCCTCATTGGCCATGATCAGTTGCGCGTTGCGGGCAACGCGGCGGGCAAAACTCGCAGGCAGGCCGTGCGCGATCGTGTGCGGCAGGATGGCGATCGAATCCGCGCCGCCGGCGGCAGCCGCAAAAGCGGCAATGGTGGTGCGCAGGATGTTGGTTTCCGGGTCGGCCGCCGTCATCATCTGGAAGGAAGTTTCGGCATGGATGCTGGCGGTGGAGGGCGGTATCGAGCAGGCCTCCTGGACACGCGCCCACAGCCTGCGCAACGCCCTGACCTTGGCCATCGACACGAACTGGTCCTGGTCGACGCTCAGCGCAAAGCCGATATGCGGCGCCGCATAGACAAGCGGCTGGCGCGCCTTCTCGAACAGCCTCAGATAGGAGACGGCCGACGCGAGCATGGTGCCAAGCTCCTGCGCCTCGGTGGCGCCGGCATTGTGGAATACCCGCCCGTCCGCTTCCAGCAGGACACCGGGCACACCCATCGAAAAGAAATGCGCCAGCGACTGCGGCATCGAAGCCTGCAAAGCCTCGATCGACATGCGCAGCCTACCGGTCCCGGCAAAGATCGCCGCCGGATCGATGCCGAAGGAGAGATTGAGCTTTGCCGGGTCGGAGCGGCGCTTGGTCAAAAACGCCACCAGCCAGTCGGCCACGGCGCGGCTCCAGGGATGGGCGTCGATGCGGATCTGGATGCGGTTGAGCGGCACGCCGTCGAGTACACCCTCCAGCGCCTCCGCCGTCCTCGGCAAGCCGTAGCCGAAGGCGTTCGGCGCACCTTCGAAGACAAGCGACAGTCCGGTAGCACCCTGCGCGACGTCTTCCAGCGCCTGCGCACTGGCGCGGCCTATGTCCGGATCGTCGATACGCTGGCTGACGATCCACGGTGATTCCGGGTTGGCGCGCACGACAGGCTCGGCGGTTACCGAACGCTCGTAGAGCGGCTCGATGCGGATGGCGTCGTCCGTATGCGAGACGAGCTTTTCCTCGAAGGACCCGCCGGCCAGCGCCTTCTCTGCCAGCGCCAGCCATCGTTGCCGGTCGACGTTCGGAAGTTCGGCATCCTGGGTCAAGGCACCGGCGCCCATCGGTTCTCCTCGTTCTAGCGGCCGCAGCGGCCGACTATGTCAGTCTACGGTCCCCGGCCCGATATCACAATGCAGCACACATGCCGTGCAACACGCCTTCCGTGATGGTGACCGTCAACCGATTGCCAAACATGGGCAGGTTCCGCAAGCTCCAAAAGCCATTTTCGACGACGCCCATTGTCGCTGTGCAATGGCCTCACTATACCTGCGGCGGGGCTCCCTTTTCTTCAAGGGATCAGGGCATTCAACCCTATAGGTTTGCGGAGACCGGACACATAGCCGACGACACCAGTATCTTCATAGGAGCCAGCCGCAAGCCGGACGACAGCTATCAGCGGCCCGAACGGCTTTTGCTGCAATATGGAAATCGTCACGGCCTGGTCACCGGCGCGACCGGCACCGGCAAGACGGTGACCCTGCAAATATTGGCCGAGGGTTTCTCCAATGCCGGCGTGCCGGTATTCTGCGCCGACATCAAGGGCGACCTGTCGGGTATCGCCATGATGGGCACAGCGCAGGATTTCCTGGTCAAGCGGGCCGAGCAGGTCAAGCTCGATCCCTATGAGTTCCAGGAATTCCCGGTCATCTTCTGGGATCTGTTCGGCGAGCAGGGCCACCCGATCCGCGCCACCATCTCGGAGATGGGGCCGCTGCTTCTGTCGCGGCTGATGAACCTTTCCGAGGCACAGGAAGGCATTATGAACATCGTCTTCCGCATCGCCGACGAGGAAGGCCTTTTGCTGCTCGACTTGAAGGACCTGCAGTCACTGCTTGCCAACATCGCCGACCGCGCCGAAGAGATCGGCGCCCGCTACGGCAATGTGACGAAACCTTCGGTCGGCGCCATCCAGCGCACGCTGCTGGTCCTGGAGCAGCAGGGCGCTGCCAATTTCTTCGGCGAGCCGGCATTGCGGATCGCCGACATCATGCGCACCACGCGCGATGGACGCGGCGCCATCAGCGTGCTCGCCGCCGACAAGCTGATGATGAATCCGCGGCTCTATGCGACGTTCCTTCTGTGGCTGATGTCGGAACTGTTCGAGGAACTGCCCGAGGTCGGCGACCCGGACAAGCCGAAGCTGGTCTTTTTCTTCGACGAGGCGCACCTTCTGTTCGACGACGCGCCGAAGGTGCTGGTCGACCGGGTCGAACAGGTGGTCCGGCTGATCCGCTCGAAGGGCGTCGGCGTTTATTTCGTCACGCAAAATCCGCTGGATATCCCTGAAACGGTGCTGGCCCAGTTGGGCAACCGCGTGCAGCACGCACTTCGTGCCTATACGCCGCGCGAACAGAAGGCCGTCAAGACAGCGGCCGAGACGTTCAGGCCCAATCCCGATTTCGACTGCGCAACCGTGATCACGCAGCTCGGCACCGGCGAGGCGCTGGTCTCGACGCTGGAAGCCAAGGGCGTGCCGTCCATGGTACAGCGGACGCTGATCCGCCCGCCATCGTCGCGCCTTGGCCCGATCACGCCCGAAGAGCGCCGCAAGCTGATCACTGAGAGCCCGGTTGCGGGACAATACGACCAGACCGTCGACCGCGAATCGGCTTTCGAGATGCTGCAGAAAAAGGCCAAGGACGCCCAGGAGGCGCAAGCGCAGCAGCAGGAGAGCGGCCGTTCGCGCTGGACCATTCCCGGCTTCGGCAACGACGATCCCCAGCCGACCGGCGGCCGCCGCGCGCCGCGGCCCTCCAACCGCCAGACGGTGGCGGAGGCGGCGATCAAATCCGTCGTGCGCTCGGTCGGCTCGTCGGTCGGACGAGCGATCGTGCGGGGTATTCTGGGGAGTTTGGCCAGGGGGCGATGAGGCAGGGCGAAGGTCAGCTTCGCGCCAGGAGCGGTCATTGCCGCGCAGATCACTCTAAATTCGCATTTGGGGCGAGACCAAAATGGCAGCTTTACATAAAAAAGGGAGAAGCAGACGCACGTCCATCATCTCACCATGACTTCCCGTACAAGAGCCCGGCGCGGTAGAAATGATTTGTTTGGTAGCAGGTCGCCTTCGACCTATCGCTGCCGCGCCGGAAGGCAGAAGCTCAGCTAGACAATCTGGTTGACCTTCCATCCGACGAGATAGAGAATGTCGAACGTCCCCTTGATCGCCTGCTGTCCGCCGACAACGACCTTGGCCGCCATTTTCAGAGTAGCCGAGATGCCGAGGCTGACCAGCTTCTCCAGTTCGGCCGAGCCCTTGAGTTCGCGCGCCAGATCGCCGGAAAGCTCGCCGCTTTCATTGACCTGGAGCGTGATCTCGATCGATTTCTTCTCGATCTCGGCGATCCCGCGAAGGCGGATGACGCTCGACCCTTGCGGGAATTTGAGGTCGTCCACATTCGAGTCCAGCTCCACGGGGAAATTGTTCGCAACCGAGCGCAGCGGGAGCTGGTAGGTCTTTTCCTTGAGCGCGAAGCCGTCGATGTCGAGTCCGGGGATGTTGACGGAAAATTGATCGGTGAACGGCTCGATCTCCGTCGCGATCATCGAGATGCCGACCGTTCGGCCCTGAGCACGATATTGTCCCATTTGACGATCTGGTTCGACGCGAACGGGGTTGGGTTGAGCAGCGTCGACTCCTCGCCCGCCACGAAGACCTCGCCCACATAGGACGCCTTCATCGGCTTCTTGGTGATCTCTTTGCCCTGCCATTCGGAGTTAAGCGATACGGTCCATTTCTTGCCCTTGGCCCAGTCATTCTCGATGACCTGCTTGCGGACGATGGCCTGCTGTGCCGGCGGCAGGAAGCCGGTCGCGGCCTTGAGCTTCTTGGTGCCGTTATCGATCTGATCGCTCTCCACTTGCTGGGGGGTGCGCGCGGGGGGTTCAGGACGAGGGGTAGGCTGGCTGGGCGGTGGCGCCGGCGGACCCGAAGGCGTCGCGCCCGCGCCCTGGCGCTGCCCCGCCACCGCCTGGACCGCCTCCGCCCCCGACCGCCGCCTTTTGCGCCTGCACCGCCACCTCGGCGATCTTCACGCTGTTGTCGGACAGGGTCTTGAGGAGGTCGGCGACCTGCGCCTGGCCAGACATGTCGCGGAAGATGTTGGCGGTGGCGAGCACGCCCAGCGCCGCGCCGAGGCCGGCCGGATCGGGCGCAGGCGACGGATTGACGATGTTGACGAGCGACTGTGGAAAGGCGGTCGGCACCACGCCCGCGTCCTGCGGGCTTGGCGTGACGGGGGTGACCGGCGCTATCTCCGGCGCCTGGATCGGGATCGGGTGCTCGTCCCATTTCCAGAAGCGGGTGTTGTCGATCTCTTCCGAGACGTTGCAATGGCCCAGCTTGCCTTCGGCGAAGACTCCGCGGGTCGGCAGGGTGATCAGCCGCTCCGACTTGGCTGTGGCGAGCGGCAATCGCTCGATCACCGAAGCCCGGTCGGCATCGCTCATCGCGGCCAGCTGGTCCGCGGCGCGCTGGCGCTGCGCGGGGTCGGTGCCGTTCAGCGCCGCGGCGATATCGACCACCAGAGTGTCGTCGATGCCCGACAGGGGCTTGACCAGCGGATAGGCGACATAGCTGCCGAACACTTCGAGCGGGATCGGCTCGACGTGATCGTCCATCGTCGTGGGGGCCCAGGGCACGGCTTCGAACTGGCGGGCTATCGCGTTCACGTCGGTGCCGAGCTGCACGGCCGAGGCGTAGTGGTCGAGGTGCCCCACGACATGGTCCTTGAGCCGCTTGATCTGGTACGATTCCTCCAGCGACAAGCTGCGGTCGGGTGACAGGACGGGACCGATCGGCGGGGGCGGTGGACCTGGGCGCTTGATATCGGAAAAGGCCTGGGACCCGGGTTCGGAATCGTCGATGAACAGGTTTACATCGTTCTTCCCGGGGGGCGTCAGGTCCACGACAAAGCCGAAGCGGTCCCATGCCCTGATCGAGAGGGCGTCAATCCGCCATGAACTGTCATCTCCCCACTTCTCGAATTGAAAACCGATCACCTGCGCCCACGGGATTCGAAGCGAAGGCCCGTCCACGGCCTGGCCGGCCAGCTTGAGGAACGTGAACTGTTCCTGGTCGGTGTCCATACGCTCGCCGCTGTTGATGTTGTGCGCGGCATAGTCCGGCCCGGCGTCGCTCGATCCCTTGTAGACGTAGTGCAGCTCGTGCAGCTTGCTGCGCGCATGGTCGTCGGCCGTGATCACGTAGACGGTGATGTTCTCGGTAGCTTGTTCGCTGGACCAGATGCCGATCTGGAACAGCTCCAGCTCGACGTTCCCCTCCCACCACGGATCGGGCGGATCGAAGTTGGGATCGATCTTCTGGACGACTTGGTGGTTGGCGATCGCATCGCGTTTCTCGATCGCGTCGAACCCGGCCTTCAGGGTCGGATCGAGCAGCGCCGGTTCGAGCAGGTGGCGATGCTTGACCAGGGCCGCCTCGTCCAGCGCCGCCAACCGCTCGGGAAGCTTGGCCAGCACGGCCGGACGCCGCCGCACCCATTCCACTGTCACCCGGTAGTGTCGGAGCACTTCGTAGTAGAGCACGGTCAGCGTGTGGCTGTGGTTGTAATTGGAGAAGGTGCGGGTCTGGATGCTCTCCTTCTCCTCCTGCCGCGCCTGGATCACCACGGTCGAATTGAGCTCGCGTTGGGCCGAGCTGGCCTGGGTGAAACTGTCATTGACCCGCTGGACGTTCTCCGCGGCCAGATCGCGGCTGCCCGAGCTGGTCGCGGTCGATCCGCCCAGACTCCAGGTATTACCCACCGCCGCGCCAAGCCCCAGCCCGCCGGTGCCCGCGCCACCGCTGGCGCCCGAGGACCCCGCCGCGCCGCCCATGAAGGAGGAGCCTTTCTGGAGTTCCTTCAGCCCGGCCTTGACCGTTTCCGTGATTGTTCGGTCGCGGTGCGTCTGGTGTAGCACTTCTTCGGTGAGGCTGGTGGTCTCGTCGCGCTTGGCGAGGCTGTCCCATGACCAGTCGAGAACCGCGAGCCGGACCGTCTCGCCCGGCGCCAGTGGCAGGCTGTAGAGAATCTCGCCGAGCGAATGGCCGAGCGCGTACCAGGAGACCTTATACTCATCGACATAAGCGGCCCGATACCCCGCCTGGGCCGGCAGTCCGAACCCGGCCGGCGCGTCGGTGAGGCGCACCACCTGGCGCAGCACGAATTGCTGGAGCGCGAGGCTGGCCGGAAACAACTCCTCGCATCCGCCTTCGCCGACCAGCGACTTGGGGCTGGCAGCGAACGAAGCGGGCGACAGCCGCCAATCTGTCAGACCCGGATTCTGGAGCGCGCGCGGGCCCATATTGGCGATGGCAGGCGGGAGCGTGTGCCACACCATGGTGATGCGGGCGACGATCGCGTCGAGAGCGAACCGCGCCTGCGCCAGCACTTCGTGGCGGCCGGACTCGCCATAGGGGTAGACCCAGACTGCGAGCTTGAGGACCGCATCGGGATCGTCCCGCCGCGCCGCGATCGCCTCGGCCAGCAGCAGCTTCACTTGGGGCCGCAGCCGGGTGAGGTCGAACGAAGCATAGCCGACATGATCGGTGGTGAGCACGCCGAGCGGCTCGGCCCAGATCGGGGCGGTTTCTTTGGGACTATCTGCCAGCGCGAGATCGAAGCGCGGCGCGAACTCGCGGATCGATGCGAGCAGCAGCCCGGGCAACCGCGCCGGATCGATAGCGGCCATGTTCGCGGCGCTGTCATCGCGCAGCACGTCCTTGAAGACCTGCTCGAACAGCTCCCGGGTCTTTTCGAGGTCGAATAGAGACGCCAGGCTGGCATCGGTTAGCGCCTGGCCGAGCGCGGAGAGGGCGGCGGCCTCGACCCGGTCCCGGACCGCGCCGGTCGCGCTCGGATCGGTAGCGTTCAGGGCCGCGCGGATCGGTTCCCGCAGCCTTTCGTCGGCTGGCGCGCGCGGCGGCAAGATACGTGGCACCGCGATCTCGGCATAGAGAGGCAGTCGCTGGACTGGATTCCCGTTCTCCGGGTCAGTGACGAAAATGGCGAGATGGGTCGGTGGTAACGGCGCAAGCGACGGCATCGGATAATCCCCCTCAGTGATTTCCGCTCGCGAGACGTACCACATCTGGCGACGTGCTCACATTGCAAAAAGACGCAGTGCAGCAAATAAATCAGCCCTGAAAATAGTTATATCGGTCGCCGTATTCTAAAACTGGGGATGGGTTCTCTACTTGGTATTCGTGCCATTCCGATGGTCGCGCCAGTAACGAGCCGCCCTAGACGCGTGGCTGGTCGTGTGTAAGGTACGTTCCTGTCGGAGTGTTTCTTGAATCGAAGGCGGTCCGCGACCGAATCTTTGAAACCGCGAACGAGACCGGCCGCTTTCCGGCAATCGCCTTTGGCCCCTATGTCGGAGCGATTGCGGCGCAGATCTGCCGTTGGCACGCTGACGGTGGACGTCGCGTTCGGTCATAGATTACCGCATAGCGCAAAAGGTTCTTGGTTAGGCAGCTATCTGACCGGAAGCCAGCCAGAGCGGCGAAAGCCCGCCGCCCCTGCGCTTTCGACCAGCTCAGAAGATCGAATTTGTGATCGATTTTATCGGGCCGAGCAGGATCGATCCTTCCGGCACGCCGGCGTCGATCGGAATGGCTTTGCGGTTTGCTGTCGCCACCATCGGCTGGCCGATATCGGCCGTCACCACGACCGGGGTCTTGTTCGGCACACGATCGTAGAGATCGATAATGTCCTGGTTCATCAGGCGAACACAGCCGGACGACACCGACTTGCCGATCGACCTCCATTCCGGCGAACCATGCAAGCGGTAGAGCGTGTCCTGGTTGCCCTGGAAGAGATAGAGCGCCCGCGCGCCTAGCGGGTTCTTGAGCCCCCCCGGCATGCCGCCATTATCGGCGCTGTACGGCTTCAACTCCGGCTGCCGCGCTATCATTTCGTCTGGCGGCGTCCATTTCGGCCATTTCTGCTTCCATTGGACCACGGCATCGCCCGACCATTCGAAGCCGGCGCGGCCGAGCCCAACGCCATAGCGGATCGCCTGGCCGCCCGGGCGCACCAGATAGAGGAAGTGATTGGTCGTGTCGACGACGATGGTGCCCGGCTGCTGGCCGGTCGGATCGTCAACGATCTGGCGCAGGAACTGCGGGTCGATCTTGTCGACCGGTATGGCCGGCAGCTCGAAGCCGCCATCCGACATCGGCCCATACATCGTCAGATAGTCGCCGAGCGCCGGCTCGACATAGGTCGGCGGCGGTGGCTCGGCCGGCTGTTGCGACAGCGTAGTGCAACTGGAGACCGCGACCGAGGCGGCGCCAAGGGCTGCGGCGTTGAGGAAACCGCGACGGCTCAGGCGCAGAGAGGACGATGGGGGTGTGAACATGATTGCCTTTTTTAAGTCTCAAATCGCAACAAAGCATAAATGCGTCCGGTTGCGCGCAGGTGCTCGAGCACTGCCCGGCGCGATAGGCGGTTCCAATTCTGGCCGCAGGGTGGACAAACAAAGGCAAAGCTGTGACTGGATCGTCACTGTTGCGCCGAGGCAACATGTCCGGCATCAAACCCCGGAGATCAGACCTTCGAGTGACGGCAGGATCAGGGCCGGTGGAAAATCCCGGTATTCCTCTGGCTGGTTCGTGCGGTTGATCCACACCGTCCGGAAGCCGAATTTGGTGGCGCCGGCGACGTCCCAGCGGTTGGAGGACTGGAAAGAGACAGCGCCTGGATAGAGGCGCCAGCCCGTGGTGACCATATCGTAGACCGACGGATCGGTCTTGAAGCGCCTGACGCTGTCGACGGAAAAGACGTCGTCCAGGACCTGGTCGAGCGCGGCGGACTTGACGGCCGCCTCCAGCATTTCAGGCGAACCGTTGGATAGGATCGCCAGCCTTGCTCCCGATGCCTTGAGCGCTTTGAGCACGGCCGGCACCTCCGGATAGCAGTCCAGCCGCCAATAGGCTTCGAGCAGCTTCGCCTTCAGCCCGGCATCCGCGGATGGAACCTTGCGCAGGGCGAAATCGAGAGCCTGCTCGGTGAGCTGCCAAAAATCGGCATAGGCTCCCATCAGCGTCCTGACCCAGGAATATTCCAGCTGCTTGGCGCGCCATATCTCGGACAGTAACTGGCCGTCCGGCCCGATCTGGTCGGCGTGACGGCGCACGGCCGCGTGCACGTCGAACAGGGTGCCATAGGCATCGAAAACGTAAGCCGCATGGTGCATGCAACAGTTTTGAGGCTGCGCAAGGCAAGGCGCAAGCGCTGATTGCAGTCCGCCAGCCCGCTGGCCTCAACAAATCTCAGCCAAGCCGGTTGACGGCGGCCGCCAAAGCATCTTCCAATGCGCCGCAACAAGCATCGAACGGAACCTGGCAATGACACTGGCGACTGCGGCGCAATCCGCGACATGGACCTTCGTCGACGGCGACTGGTACGAGGGCAACGTTGCCATCCTAGGGCCGCGCAGCCACGCCATGTGGCTCGGCACCAGCGTATTCGACGGCGCCCGCTGGTTCGAGGGCGTCGCCCCCGATCTCGATCGCCATGCAGCAAGGGTGAACGCCTCGGCGATCGCGCTCGGCCTGAAGCCGACGATGAGCACCGACAAGATCGTCGGCCTGACCTGGGATGGGCTGAAGAAGTTCGACGGCAAGACGGCGGTCTACATCAGGCCAATGTATTGGGCCGAGCATGGCGGCTATATGGGCGTGCCGGCCGACCCGGCCTCGACGCGTTTCTGCCTTTGCCTCTACGAATCGCCGATGATCTCGCCGGCGGGGTTTTCGGTGACGGTGTCGCCGTTCCGGCGCCCGACCATCGAAACCATGCCGACCAACGCCAAGGCCGGCTGCCTTTATCCCAACAACGGCCGGGCCATCCTCGAAGCCAAGATGCGCGGCTTCGACAATGCGCTCGTGCTCGATATGCTGGGCAATGTCGCCGAGACCGGCACCTCGAATATTTTCCTGGTCAAGGACGGCCATGTCCTGACGCCGGCGCCGAACGGCACCTTCCTGTCCGGCATTACCCGCGCGCGCACCATGGCCCTGCTTGGCGAATATGGGTTCACGACGACGGAAAAGACGCTGTCGATCCGCGATTTCCTGGAGGCGGACGAAATCTTCTCGACCGGAAACCACTCGAAAGTGGTGCCGGTCACCCGTATCGAGGATCGCAATCTGCAGCCCGGACCGGTGGCCAAGAAGGCGCGCGAACTCTATTGGGAATGGGCGCATTCGACTTCGCCCGGCTGACCCGCTAAAAAGCGGCCGACGCTTCGTTTCCGGAGTTGTTCCAGACCAATCCAGTCCTATGTTAGTCCGGTATCGACACCGGATTTTTTCACGAGGGAGTACGACCGATGGCTTTTGAATTGCCCGCTTTGCCCTATGACTACGAGGCCTTGCAGCCTTACATGTCCAAGGAAACGCTGGAATATCACCACGACAAGCACCACAAGGCCTATGTCGACAACGGCAACAAGCTGGCCGCCGAAGCGGGCATGGGCGATTTGTCGGTCGAAGAGGCAGTCAAACAGTCCTTCGGCAAGAATGCGGGCCTCTTCAACAATGCCGCCCAGCACTACAATCACATCCATTTCTGGAAATGGATGAAGAAGGGCGGCGGCGGCAACAAGCTGCCGGGCGCCTTGCAAAAGGCGATCGACAGCGATCTTGGCGGCTACGACAAGTTCAAGGCCGACTTCATCGCCGCCGGCACCACCCAGTTCGGTTCGGGCTGGGCCTGGGTCTCGGTCAAGGACGGCAAGCTGGCGATCTCGAAGACGCCGAATGGCGAGAACCCGCTCGTCCATGGCGCGACGCCGATCCTCGGCGTCGATGTCTGGGAACATTCCTACTACATTGATTATCGCAACGCCCGGCCGAAATATCTCGAAGCCTTCGTCGACAGTCTCATCAACTGGGACTATGTGCTCGAACTCTACGAAAAGGCCTGATCCGTTCCAGAAAGCCCCGGCAGAACCGGGGCTTTTCTTTTTCAGCATCAGAACGACAGCTGCAAAAATTTCACGCAAGCGTGAGGCGAAGCGTCGGAATTTTTTAGCCATCCTTGCCGTTTGTCATCGGGGTGGGACCGCATCCTGAATTGCCTTCAACATGGAGCCAAGTGAATGAGAAAGCTTATCCTCGCCATCTCGATGCTCGCCTTCGCCGGTTCGGCGGCATTTGCCGACCCGGTCGCTGACCGGCAGGCCCTGATGAAGGAACGTGGCAAGATCGCCGCCGGCTTGTCGAAAGTGGTCAAGGGCGAGACGCCCTACGACGCAGCTTCGGTGCTGACGGCGTTGCAGGCACTGCAGGCCAATGCCGAGAAATTCCATGCCGGCGTCGACACGCTTTTCCCGGCCGGCAGCAACACCGGCGACACCACGGCGTCCCCAAAAATCTGGCAGGACATGGCCGGTTTCAAGACGGCTGAAGGCAAGTACCTCGCCGACGTCAAGGCGGCGGTCGCCGCAGCACCGGCGGATGCCGAGGCGTTGAAGGCACAGTTCAACACCATCGGCGGCGACTGCGGCACCTGCCATAAGGGCTACAGGGTGAAAAAAGGCTAATCCCGGCCGATGCCCTTGCTGAAGGAGCTCGTCGGCGCCGCCCTCGTTCTGGGCGGCGTCGCCGCGATTGCCGGCTGGTTCCTGTCGGCTCCGGTCAGGCTCGATGCCGCAACGCTGGCTGAGCTTGGTCCTGGCGACGCCACCAGGGGCAAGCGCATCTTCTACGCCGGCGGCTGCACATCATGTCATGCCAAGCCCGCCTCGCAAGGTGACGCCCGCCTTCAGCTGGTCGGCGGCCTTGAACTCAAGACGCCATTCGGCACCTTCGTTCCGCCGAACATCTCGCAAGATACCAGGGATGGCATCGGCGCCTGGTCGGTCGAGGACTTTGCCAACGCCATGCTGAAGGGCGTGTCACCGTCGGGCGAGCATCTCTATCCGGCATTTCCCTATACTTCCTACGCGCGCATGAAGCCGGCCGACATTGCCGATCTCTATGCATTCCTGAAGACGTTACCCGCGGTCGCCGGCAAGGCGCCCGCCAATTCGCTGGGATTTCCGTTCAATGTCCGACGCGGTCTTGGCTTGTGGAAGCTGCTCTATCTGAGCGACCAGCCGGTCGTTTCCTTTCCCGACGGCACATCGGATCCGGTGTTGACAGGCCGCTACCTAGTCGAAGGCCCCGGCCATTGCGGCGAATGCCACACGCCGCGGGACCTTACCGGCGGCACCAGGAAGAGCCAATGGCTGGCAGGTGCCGCCGCCGCCGAAGGCAGCGGCATCGTGCCGAACGTCACGTCGGGCGAGGGCGGCATCGCCGACTGGTCCGAAGCCGACATCGCCAACTATCTCGAAACCGGCTTCACGCCGGACTTCGATACGGTCGGCGGCGCAATGGTCGATGTGCAACGGAACATGGCCGTGCTGACCCCGGAGGACCGCTCGGCGATCGCCGCCTATCTGAAAGCCGTGCCGCCGCATCCCAACGGCTATCCGGCTCGCAAGAAGCCGTCGAGCTGATCCGGGAACCCTGGGAGTCACGAGGCGCATTGCAAACGTCTGCGTATTAGTTGACTTGAATACTCAAGTATCATAGGCGCTTCGGCTGGTTTTCTGGTGGTCCGAAGCTTCTCATGCCCTCTATCGACCTTGTGCCCGAAATCGCCCGTGGCGAGAGTCGCACGGCGCTTCTGTTTGCCGACGGGCGAGCGCTCTCTTATGCGGAACTCAACAGCCGTACGCTGCGCTTCGCCACGCAGCTGGGACAAGGAGAAAAGCTGCTCGTTGCCATCTCGGCCGAAGCCTCGGAGCATGTGGTTGTCGCTTATCTCGGGGCCCTGCGGGCGGGCCACGCGGTGGCCATGATGCCGCCTTGCGACGAGAGGCTGTGGAATGATTTTCTAGCGGCCTTCCAGCCGGATTTCACTTTCCGGCCAGCCGATGGCCGCTGGCGTCTCATCAAAGAGACTCGTCCCAGGAGGGACGCGCAGCCGTTGCACCCCGATCTCGCGCTGCTGCTTATGACATCCGGTAGCTCGGGCGCTGCCAAGGCGGTACGGCTTTCCTACGGCAATCTCGAAGCCAATGCGCGCTCGATCGCAGCCTATCTCGAACTATCGTCCGCCGACCGGGCCGCTTTGGTCCTGCCACTCCATTATTCCTATGGGCTGTCGGTCCTCAATTCCCATCTGATTGCCGGCGGCAGCGTGCTCTTTCCTGGCGTGTCGGTCATGAACGGCGATTTCCTCGGGGTGATCGGCGACGCCGGCTGCACAAATTTTTCCGGCGTACCGTACTCCTACGAACTCCTGGAGAGGGCGCGCTTCCGCGCCGCCGAGCTCAAGGCGCTACGCATGATGACAGTGGCGGGCGGACAACTCAGATCCGACCTTGTCCGCCTCTACCGAGACCACATGCACGCCAAGAGCGGCCGCTTCTTCGTCATGTATGGCCAGACCGAGGCGACGGCGCGCATTGCTTTCGTCCCGCCGGAAAGCCTTTCCGACAGCGAGGAGCGGATCGGCATAGCCATCCCCGGAGGCAGCCTTGGCCTTGTCGATGCCGAAGGAAAGCCGATTAGCCAATCGGGCACTCCTGGGGAACTTGTCTATCGCGGCCCAAACGTGATGATGGGGTATGGCGATCGGCGCTGTGACCTCGCACGCGGCGCCGAGCTCGAGGCACTGAATACTGGCGATATTGCCATGCGGGACGAACAGGGTTTCTTCCGCATCGTCGGGCGCAAGAGCCGCTTCGCCAAGGTTGCAGGCCTCAGGATCGGCTTCGACATCATGGAGCAGGCGCTGGGGCGGGCGGGTATTGCTGCCGCGGTCCTCGGTGACGATGATGGGCTGCAGGCCTATGTGATCGACGTAGACACGACCGGAAGGGCGCAGTGCATCCTCGCCGAGGCCAGTCGTCTCCCGGCCAACCTGGTTTGCGTTGCTGCGCGCGAGAACTTTCCCAGGCTTGCTTCGGGCAAGATTGACTATGCATGCCTTGAGCAGGAGAGGCTGAAAAGGCGGACGGAGGTCCGCTCAGAGACGGGCAGCGTGCTTGGTGCTTATAGCCGCGTATTCTATCCACTGACCGTTGGCTGCAACGACAGTTTCGTCACGCTCGGCGGGGATTCCCTCCGCTTCCTGCAGTTGATCATGGAACTCGAACGCCTTGATGTTCACTTGCCGGACGGCTGGGAACACCTGAGCATCGCCGAACTTGGCAACCGCAGTGGGAGATGGCCCTTCAAGCGCAAAGAGGCACGCGGATTGCCGACCGAGTTGGTGCTAAGGGTGATGGCAATCCTGCTGGTGGTGGTACATCACGAGACGCTCTGGCCTATTCCCGGCGGCTCCGGCGTTATGATGCTGCTCGCCGGCTTCAGCCTGGCCCGCTTCCAGTCAACCCATTTCCTAACCGGTCGATTCCGACACGCGCTAAGGCCTGCGATCGACGTCCTGATCCCCTATTTCCTCATTGTCGCGGCCTATGCAGTCGCCTGGCAGGCGGTTCCTTGGGCCTCGATGACGCTTACAGGTAATTTCGGCTATGCCGAGCCGGAGCGCCACGAGATGATTCCCTATCTTTACTGGTTCATCGAGGCCTATGCGCAGACCCTTCTCGTCTTCTCCCTCATCTTCGCCGTGCCGGCCGCGCGCAGGTTGGCGCAGGTGCGACCCTTCGCCTTCTCGCTCGGCCTGCTGGGGCTTGCCGTCGCTGCGCGTTTTTCCATCCCCCCGTTCGTCGACATCGGCAACCGCCAGATCTTTACGATCTACTGGGTCTTCCACCTCGCCGTCTTCGGTTGGTGTGCCGGTTTTGCCGACAATCCGGCAAGAAGGCTCATTTTGACGGCGTTCGCCGCGGCAGTGCTGGGCTATCTCGCTCTCTGGGAGACAGTTTGGCTCGGCACAACGGTCAAGTATCTAACCATTTTCGCGGCGCTTCTGGCTGTTCTTTACGTGCCGCGTGTTCGCTTGCCGGGCGGGGTGGGCCGTGTGGTGACGCTGATTGCTGTCTCTGCCTTTCCTATCTATCTGTCGCACCGCTTCGTGCTGGCGCCCGTGGCAAGCACGCTACCCGCTCCGTTCTTTCATCTGCTGGCGATTACGGGCGGCATTGGCATCGGTATCGTCGCCGGCAAGGCCTGGGCAAGTCTTCGTAACCTGCTCAGCAGATCTGCGATGGGACGCCAGCCGGAATTGCACTCGGTCTAGCGGTCGCCGAGGAAGTCGAAGCCGGTTTCGAAGAAGTGATTGTAATCGCAGGTCATTTCCTCGCCGGGCGCAATGTCGCGCAAGGCATAGGTCTCCTCCGGCTGCGAGACGTCGCAATTCGGGTCGTCGGCATGGTTCATGTAGCGCGCATCGTCGGCCTCGAAGACGATGTAGTTCGGGTCGCGCCGGTCCGGGTAGGCGTAGCGGTCGAGATAGGTTTTCACCGGCCCGGTTTCCCGTTCGTAGGCCGCCACCTCGATGCGGCGGTCGTATTTCGGGTCGAGCTTCCAGACCAGCGTGCCGCGGAGAATATGGTTCTTGGCAAAGACGCCGATGCCCTGGATGGGCGATTTGTCGAGATAGACATCGACGAGCAACATAGCAGATCCCTGGGTGATTGAGTGTTGGCGGCGGCTTTGAACAGGCCGCGCACTGGGTAGCGCGCGGCCTTTGCAATTGCGAGCGGAAAATCAGGCGTCGGGCCGGGCTGCAGCGGCAAGCTCGGCCTTGCCTGTCACCTTGAGCGCGAAGGCGTAGGTGAAGGCGATTTCCTCCAGCCTGGAAAACCGGCCGGAGGCGCCGGCATGGCCCGAATCCATGTTGATCTTGAACAGCACCGGATTCTCACCTGTCTTGCGGTCGCGCAACCGTGCCACCCATTTGGCCGGCTCCCAGTAGGTGACGCGCGGGTCGGTCAGGCCAGCCAGCGCCAGGATCGGCGGATAGTCGAGTGCGGCGACATTGTCGTAGGGCGAATAGGCGGCGATGGTCCGGTAATCCTCCGCCGAGGCGATCGGATTGCCCCATTCCGGCCATTCCGGCGGCGTCAGCGGCAGGCTGGCGTCGAGCATGGTGGTGAGCACGTCGACGAAGGGAACCTCGGCGACGATGCCGCCGAAGCATTGCGGCGCCATGTTGGCGACCGCGCCCATCAGCATGCCGCCGGCCGAACCGCCTTGCGCGACGATGCGATCATGCGCGGTGTAGCGTTCAACGACGAGGTGCTGGGCGACCGCGATGAAATCGGTGAACGTGTTCATCTTGTTCGCCCGCTTGCCGTCGTCGTACCAGCCATAGCCCTTGTCCTTGCCGCCGCGAACATGGGCTATCGCGTAGACAAAGCCGCGGTCGACCAGCGAAAACAGATTGGTGTTGAACGCGGCCGGCACGGTGATGCCATACGAGCCGTAGCCGTAAAGCAGGCAAGGTGCCGACCCGTCGAGCGGTGTGTCGCGGTGGTGGAGGAGCGAGATCGGCACCAGTTCGCCGTCGGCGGCAGGCGCCATCAGCCGGCGCGTGACATAGTGCTCGGGGTCGTGGCCGGACGGCACTTCCTGGGTCTTGAGCAGCACCCGCTCGCGGGTGCGCATGTTGTAATCGAAGACCTGCGCCGGGGTCGTCATCGACGAATAGGAAAAGCGCATGATCTCGGTGTCGTATTCGTAGGAGCCGGACAGGCCGAGCGAGAAGGCTTCTTCGTCGAAGGAGATCAGGTGCTCCTCGCCGCTCTTGCGGTCGCGTACGACGATGCGTGGCAGGCCTTCCTTGCGCTCGAGCCGGACCATGTGGTCCTTGAAGCCGATCACCGAAAGGATCAGCCGGCCCGCTTCGTGCGGCACCAGTTCCTGCCAGTTGGCGCGCACCGGATCATGGGCCGGCGCCGTCATGATCTTGAAGTCCTTGGCGCCGTCGGCATTGGTGAGGATGAAGAAGATGTCGCCGCCTTCCTCGAGCTCGTACTGCAGGCCGGTCTGGCGCGCCGCAACCAGCTTCGGCTCTGCGAACGGGTCGTTGGCGTTCATGATGCGGTATTCCGACGTCTCATGGTCGTTGATGCCGATCATGATCCACTCGTTGGAGCGTGTGCCGCCGACATCCATGAAGAAGCCCGGATCGGTTTCCTCGTAGATCAGCCGGTCGTTTTCAGGACTGTCGCCAAGCGCATGGAACAGCACTTTGGAAGGACGGTGGTTGGGGTCGAGGCGGGTGTAGAAAAAGCCGTCATTGCCGGCATCCCACACACCGCCGCCGCCGGTGTCCGGGACCCTGTCCGCCAGATCGTTGCCGCCGGCGAGATCGCGGACGCGCAGCGTGTAGAATTCGGAACCCTTGTCGTCGAAGGCCCAGAGCAGCTTGCTGTGGTCGTCCGAATGATCGACGCCGCCCAGGCGGAAATAGGGCTTGCCCTCGGCCTCGGCATCGCCGTCGAGCAAGATCTGCTTGTCGCCGCCGTCGCGCGCCGTGCGGAAATAACGCGGCTGCTGGCCGCCAAGCTTGAAGGAGGAGCCGTAGGCGTAGGGCCCATCCGTCATCGGCACGGAAGAATCGTCTTCCTTGATGCGTCCCTTCATTTCCGCGAAAAGCTGCTTCTGCATTTGGACCGTATCGGCCATCAGCGCCGCCTGGTAAGCATTCTCGGCTTCGAGGTGGGCGCGGATTTGGCCGTCGAGCAGGGACGGATCCCTGAACATCTCTTGCCAATTGGTGGCCCTCAGCCAGGCATAATCGTCCGTCCGCGTCATGCCGTGATGCGTGTCGAAGATCGGCCGCTTCTCCGGCTGCGGTGGGGTGGCGGTCGGAAACACTGGGGTTTTGGTCATTACGTCTCGCTATGGAAGTTACTTGAATGGCGAATGAACACGCCGATCAGCGCGGGTTCAAGGGCTACGATCTATTGTCGTGGTGCCTTCAGAAGATGGGCGGAGGAGAGGACAATGAATATTTTTTCTCGGACTGCCGCAGCCCTCGCCGTCGCTGCGATGACCCTGGCCAATGCCGGTCAATCACATGCAACTGCCTTTGCGGCTTGGCAAGTGGCCAATGTGCCGTTCGGCGACACGCTCAACGTGCGCAAATATCCTTCAGGAACCTCGCAGAAGCAGGCCGCCTATCCCAACGGGACGGTGCTGCAGATGACCGGCAAATGCACCGGTGGGATAAACCTGCTCGATCTCGCCCACCATTCGTACTGGCAGCAGAAACAGAAGATCCGCCATCACTGGTGCCAAGTCTGGCACGATCCGGCACAGAACGGCCAGTTCGTCACCGGCTGGGTCTACGGGAAATACATCACCCCGTTTCAGTGACGCAGCACGCCGCTCCGGCCGAAGGCTCACGAGCAACAGTAACGCTTCTCAACCTATGATTTTACTGAATCCGCCGATTGGCCAGGCTGTAATGCTGCCGGCAGGATCAAGCATTGAGCTCTATTTACCTGCTGCCGTCTGTGTAATGGCTGCTTGCCGCGGCGTCAGTCGATGCTGGTCTGACCAGAAAAAACGGCAAAGTTACACTCTGCACGAAAGAGTGAAGCTGAATATGAAAGATTTGACTTGCATCGCTGAATAGACCGCAAGAAGCGAATTGACTTACTTGGCGCCCAGGCCCATTAAGATACCGCGACGCGAATCGCGGAGGCTTTTTCCTGCACAAGTTCGCGCGATGCCCAGCCTATCAGAACGGGCGCAAACAGAAACAATTCTCGTTGGGGCCTGAACGCCATGGATATTACCGAAACACCTTCCAGAAACAGTGACGCGCTGATCGAGCTCACCGCCGACGTGGTGGCCGCCTATGTCAGCAATAATCCCGTGCCGGTCGGCGAATTGCCGAACCTCATCGCCGATGTCCATGCCGCTCTCGGGCGCGTCGGCGGGGCCGCCGAGCAGCCGCCTGCTGACAAGCAGAAGCCGGCGGTAAATCCGAAGCGTTCGGTGCATGACGACTACATTATCTGTCTCGAAGACGGCAAGAAGTTCAAGTCGCTCAAGCGTCACTTGATGACCCACTATGATCTGACGCCGGACCAGTATCGCGAAAAGTGGAACCTGGACCCGAGCTATCCGATGGTTGCGCCCAATTATGCGGCCGCCCGTTCGCAGCTCGCCAAGAAGATGGGTCTCGGCCGCAAGCGCAAGGGACGCTGACAAGCGGCTCTTCCGGTTTGACACTCAAACGGCGCCCGCGGGCGCCGTTTTGTATTATGGGGTCAAGGTCGAACCCGCCACGCTGCCGGCAACTGCCGTCCGGTCAGGCGGTCTGCTTCAGCGCTGCCTCGGCGTCACGCTTGATGCGCTTGACCATCGAGCGAAGACCATTGGCGCGCTGCGGCGACAGGTGCTCGTCAAGTCCGAGCGCCTTTAGCGTTGCCTCTGCGTCAGTCCTCTGGATTTCGCTGGCCGGCCGTCTCGAAAACAGCGCCAGCATGATGGCGACCAGGCCGCGCACGATATGGGCGTCGGAATCCCCCTTGAAGGTGATAACGGGATCGCCGCCTTCGCCCTGTTCGGTGGTCAACCAGACCTGGCTGACGCAGCCGGGCACCTTGTTGGCCGGTATGCGTTGCTCGTCGGGAAACGGCGGCAGCGCTTCACCCAGTTCAATCACATAGCGATAGCGGTCTTCCCACTCGTCGAGCAGGGAAAAGTCGTCGCGGATGGTCTGGATCGTCGTCGTCATTCCCCGGATATAGTCATCCGGCGCTGCCACGTCACGGAAAAAGAGGAGAAACGCCGCAGGTGCCGGGCGCGGGGAGCTTTACGGTTTGGCGATGAATTCGGCCGAAACAGTCTCAGTTCTTTGCCGGCAAGTGCACTTTCAGCGGCAAATCGACTTTCGCCGGCAAGACGATTTCCTCGGGCACGCTGCCGGTGGTCGTCACCGTATCGGGTTCAGCGGCCTTGTCGTCCAGCATGGCGGCCGCGATCTTGGCGGTCTCCTTTGCCCGGGCGGTGATGGTGTGCATTGCCGATTTGCCGGTCTCGCAAACGTCCGGCTTGCGCTCGCAGATGCCGGCGATGTCGCCGACGGCTTCGCGCGCGGCAAACAGCGCCTGGAGCGGCCCGACGCTTTCGCGGCCCGCATCATCGGAGCCGACACCCAGCGGCAGCGCCAAAAGCACCAGCGAAAACCAGAAAGCAGCTCTTATCAGAAAGCCCATCTGTCTGTCCTTTATGACGGTCATGCATTCGAACCGCACGACCCTTGTACCGCGATATTGGCACAGACGCGCAAAGGACGGCTTGTCTCGAAAGCAACAGTTTTCCTCAAATTTTAGGCAGATTCGAAACGAAGCGTTTTGAAGTTCATTAGCCTCGAAAGGCTCAGATTTTATTCAGCAAATGATAACCATCCAACCGCTTGTTTTTCCTCGTTATTTTTTGCATTGGTGACAGTTTGATGCCATCGGCCGCAACGTCAGGCGCGGGCGGTCCGGATAACGCTCCGTTTACTATGGCGGCAATTGCCCCGGTTTTTCCCCGCCGGTATCCCGATATTTGCAGCCTGCCGGGGGACGATCGGCCCAGCCTTATCCATTCCTTAAACGCTGGATGCGAGTTTCGGATCGACAAAAGCCGCCTGCAAAGCAGGGCCGTTCACGACCGGGTGCGTTGAGTTGAGTGCGATCAAGGCCAGATACGCCGAGTTGCCAGGCGCGATAGCCGCCGGTTGCGAACGGATGGTTCATCCGTCCGTCCTCGGTCAGAGCGATCGTCGCCACCACAGCCGGTTCATTGGCGTCATGCTGGCGGCTCCTTTCTTCAGCGCGGGTGCAGCGGTGACGCTGGTCACGTCGGGCATGGGGGCGGCCGTTACTGTTGCTGCGATCTTTGCGGCGTTCGGCCTTTGCTGGTTCGCCGCCCTGCTGGTGGCTGCATCGGGCAAGATGACCCTGGCCGGCCAACTCGCCGTGGTCGTCGGCAGCGTTGCGCTCGGTGCCCTTATCGCTGCTGCCGGCGGTCTGGCATCGCCGGTTGCCGTGCTCGCGGTGGCGCTGCCGTTTGAAGCCTGGTGGATCGGCCAGTCGCGCCGGGCCGTGATCTGGGGTGCCATATCGGCCCTTGTCGCAGTCCTGCTGCAGCCTTTCGCCGGTTCCGTCTTGCCGCTCGGCCAGACCGAAATCGCCGTATGGCACTGGCTGGTACCACTGGCCTGGGCGCTGACGCTCATTCCGCGTATCGCTCCGCTTCGTGGCGCTGCCAACGCACAGCTCGATCCGGCCGGCAGCGACCGGCTCGAAGACCTGATCGATGCCGTCGTGCTGCGAATCGCGGCGCATGGCGAGGTTCTGGACGCCTCGGCCAAGGCACGCACTATGCTGAGGCTGCCGCCGGAGCTGCTTTTCGGCACCGGACTTTTCGATCGCGTCCATCTGTCTGATCGCGTCCCGTACCTCAGTGCGCTGGCCGATATGCGCGATGGCGCCCTGTCGCGCCGGCTCGACCTTCGCGTCCGGCTGCCGCAGAACAGCGGCGTGACAGCCGACAATTACCAGCCATTCTCGCTCGAGATGATGCGCGCGCCGGGGCAGGAGACTGTCTTCACGCTCGTTCTGCGCGAAAACGATGAAGTGGCCGGACTGCGCCAGGAGCTTGCCGCAGCCAATGAGGCGGCTGCCTCCGCCGAGGTGGCGAAAGGACGCTTCCTTGCCGTCGTCAGCCACGAGCTGCGCACCCCGCTCAATGCCATTATCGGTTTTTCCGACATGCTGCTGCACGAGATGTTCGGCAGCTTCAAGGATCCTCGCCAGAAGGAATATGTCGGCTTGGTCAGGGATTCGGGCCAGCACCTGCTTGCCGTCGTCACCTCGATACTCGACGTATCGCGGATCGAATCGGGCGCCTACGCGACCGAACCGGAACCGTTCCGCTTCCGCGAAGCAGTCGAGATGTGCCAGTCGATGATGCGCCTGCAAGCCGAGGCAAAGACCATCGATCTGCAGGCCCAGATTGCGCCGGACGCAGGCGAAATAAATGCCGACCGGCGCGCAGTGCAGCAGATCCTGATCAATCTCGTCTCCAACGCGATCAAGTTCACGCCCGAAGGCGGCAATGTCGTCATCGGCGCCAAGCGGATCGGCTCGCGGCTGCATTTCTGGGTCCGGGACACCGGCATCGGCATCGCCGAGGAAGATTTCGCCAATCTCGGCAAGCCGTTCATGCAGATCCAGAACGACTATACCCGCCGTTTCGAAGGCACAGGGCTCGGGCTTTCGCTGGTGAAGGGGCTGGTGGCGCTGCACGAGGGCACCATGTCGATCGAAAGCATGCCGGGCGAGGGCACCACGGTGACGATCAGCCTTCCCGTGAGCGGCCCGACGGGCCGCTCGACGGAGAAGACTGGCGTGGTGCCGATGTCGGCAGCCAAAGCCAGAGCGGACGGTGGCAAAGGGGAGAGCAATGGGTCGCTCCGCAAAACAGCCTAAGGCGGTCAAACGCCGCGGCAATGCCTTCGAGCACGGAGCGATGGCGCTGGGCAGCCTGATCTCGCGCAATCCTGTTGTGGTCGGCGGCTCCACCGCATTCCTGGTGACGCTGTTCTACGTCTCGGCGAACGCTCTTTGGTACCAGCCCTTTCCCCATGCCGGCGCGTTTTTCGTCACCAGGAGCATCGAGCGCTTTCCCCGGGCGGAGAGCGACGAGCCCGAAACAACCATCAATATCGTGCGTCCGGCCGCTGCGCCGATCAAGAGCGACCCGGTCGTCGAACAGGTCCAGGGCATCTTGAAGGATCTCGATTTCTATTCCGGCACCGTCGACGGCATTCCCGGACCGAATACGCGCAAGGCCATCCAGGCCTATCAGCAGAAGGTCGGATTGAATGCCTCCGGCGAGATCGACGGCGTCCTGCTGGATCAACTGGGCGCCACGCCAAAGACCGCGGCCGTGGTTCCGCGTCCGGTGCCGCGGCCGGTCGAAACGGCCGCTGCTCCGGCCGCCATTCCGGTATCCGCACCGGCAAATGCGGCAGCGCAAACGCCTGATCCCCGCATCGTCAAGATCCAGGCCGGACTGAAAGCGTTCGGCAATGACGACATGCAATTGGATGGCGTCGTAGGCGCGCGCACCAAGGCCGCGATCAAGGAATTCCAGGCGCTGTTCGGCCTGCCCGAGACCGGCGAGCCCGACGAGATCGTCTACGTCAAGATGCGCGAGATCGGCCTGACCAACTGAGGGTCTGACGGCCGCTTGGCGGTCGGCTCGGCAAAGACCGTTTACGGTCTTCCGGCCGATGCTGTAAGGACCGCCGCATGTCCAGGAATTTTTTATGCGCGTAACCACCGATCTGTGGGTGTCGGCGCTGTTGCGCCGGGTTTTCAGTGCCGGCGGCTTTGCCGCCGTGGTCAAGCGCGGCGCGACGGAAGCCGGCGCGGTTTTCGTGCTGGCGCGTGGCAGGCTGGGGGAGATGGCGCTGTTCGGGCCGGCGCCGCAGACGAGCTACGATTCGGCCAGGCCGGACGACCGCTTTTTCAGCCTGCTCGGCGAAGGCGACGATGCCGCCATCTTCGACGCGCGGCTGGAGCGCGAGAATAGATTCGATCCGGATATCTGGGTGGTCGAAATCGAGGCGGGCGCCATTCCCGTTGAGGAGCTTATCTCGGTCAAGACGTCGTAACGGCAAGCCTTCAGACGCGACGCGCCTTTGGGGTGGCGGTTATATCGGCGCTGTTCGGCTTGCGCAGGTCGGCATTTGCGGCGACGCGCCCAGGCTTGCGAACTATTTTCGACACGGTGTCGGCCTTCCAGCCGCGGAGCCTGTCCAACGCCGCGTCGCGGTGCAGCAGGCGGTAGCGGTCGAGGAAGATGCGGATCGCCTGCGGGTGCGGAAACTCGGTCGGATAGATGGCCGCCGTGATCAGGAACGCCTTGTCTTCACTAAGGTCGAGCGCGCGCAAGGCGGCCAGCAGCGGCGTGTAGTTGTGACTCGCAGTGAGCGTTCGCGCCGTTGAGAAATCGACTTCGAGCGCATCGGCGAGCGCTGTCTGGAAGAACGCCGCATTGCCGGTCAGCGCGGTCTCGCGCAGCTTGACGTAGGTTTGCGGCTCGACGAACGAACCGATGGCGGTGCCGCTCTCGGCGCGCATCATGGATCGCAGCCGGCGGCGTACAGTTTCGGCGGCGGCATCGGAAGCCTCCTGCCTGCTGGCATCGGCCGCAACCACTTCGGCATTTTCAGACGCGGCGTTGGCAGTCGCCTCGGGCTGTTGCGACCGTACCAGCGTCGGCCTTTCGAGCACTTTGATGAGATCCGCGATCGTTTGATTGAGATCCTTGCGGCGGGCAATGGCACGGGCATGCGGCAGGCCGTGACGCCCGATCAGCGCGATCAGGTCGACGTCGCTGAGGGCGCGCGAGCGGATGAGCAGCGGAGCGGCGATGTCGACCCGCTCCTGGCAAAGCCGCCGCACCAGCGCGGCGGGTGCATATTCGCATTCGGAAAGGGCTGCCGCGACGTAGCGGCGCGATTCAACCGAGACATTGTCGAAAAGCGGCAGCGTCAGGTCTTCGAGCTGCGCGATCTCCCGGCGCGAAGGGCGGGTGAGCGAACAGAATGCCGACACGGCGGCGCGGAACAGCCTTTCGGCCTTTCCCGATTCAGCTCCTGCTGCGATTTGCCTGAAATCCGAAGCTGACACGAAGGATACGCCCGACACTCGACACGATCTGGAGGGCGCTCTGCCGGGCTGTACCGGTTTCGCGTTTCCCAAGAACAAAGATCAATTTAGCGGCGATCCGTTAGCGCTCCGTTAACCTACTGCCTTCTTAATCGACTGTGGAGGCGTTGCGTTGTGCTCCGGGGCAACCGAGAGGAATACGCGAACCATGGGCATGGTACTGTCTTTCGTGCCGCGAACGGCGGCAACCAATCGAGCACAACAAACCGCGCCGGCGGCAGTGATCATCTTTCCCGGGGTGCGCTACGAGCAGCGGCCGCTGACGGGCGAAACGCGGCCGGCCGGCCCCGACAAGCCGGGACCTTCGGGGACATTGCCGGTACCGCATCACTGAGCATCGGAACCGGCTTAAAAATCCTGCAGCTCGCAGGAACTCTGTTCGAGAAACCGCGAGACGATCGGCTTCCAGCTGTCGTCGGGCACGAACGAACGGATGACGAACACGCCTTCCTCTATCGGCGCCTCGACGAAGATGGCCCCTTGCAGTTCCTCGGGAAGATCCTTGCGGACCTCGATCATCTGGGCCGGCGTCAGCACAACGGTGTCGAGCACGCCTGCGGTCGCGCTGTGGTCGTTGAACGAGTAGATGTTGTGGCCGCCGCGGTCATAGACCGATATTGACCAGAACGGCACCTTTCCCGGCGCCTTGACCCGCACCATCCCCTCGGCAAGGTCGAAGCGGCAAGCCGCCGCATAAAACAGCGGATCGACCGATTTCACCACCGGCGCGCCGCCGGCTTCCGCGTCGAGCCTGGTCATCTTGTAGAGATCCGAAGCCATGGCCAATCGCGACCAGGCGTCGCGTTCGGAAAACTCGGGGACGAGCAGCAGCACGATGATGTGCACGATGCCGGCGCCGAGCAGGCCGAGCAGCACGGCATGCAGCAGGCTACGCATTGCAGCCGACCTTTTGGATCTGCGGCAGCGTGACGTCCGAGAGACCGGTGCTGCTGGCGATCGGCGTGTCGTAGAACGTAAGCACCAAGTACATCTTGCCGGCGCCGCTGGTCAGCAGCCAGTTGCCGGGCGCAGGGCGGCTGCCGACGGAAATGACCACCGAATTGTCGGCCTGGCGCAGCACTTGATAGGACTGCAGCGCAGCCGGCCTCGGCTTGCCGGTCTCGACCACGCCAAGCGACTGGTCGGCGGCATAAAGCGTCCAGAACCGGGCGGTGGGAAAGCCGCCCGCAATCTTGTAGGCACATTGCCGCTTGAGCTGTTCGCCGCCGGAATCGCGCTCGGCTATGAAGGACAGTCCTTCCGCCTGTCCGAGCGCCAGCACGCCTTCGCGAGCCACGCGGGCCTTCGAATAGGGATCCGCCGTCGGCGTGCCGATATCGGGGAAGGCGGTCCATTGGCCGATCCTGATCGCGCCGACGCCGTCCTGCAGCTTCAGTGCATACCAGACGCTGCCGCCACCGCCGACGACGGCGATGGCAAGCGAAAGCAGTGTCAGGAAGGCGTTCTTGAGCATGAGGAGGCAGGGAACCGAAGGCCGGGGACTGAAAGATTGCCGCCCGGGGATATCTCGGCGCAGGGCCTTGTGGCAAGCGGCCCCGCGGAATTGGCCGTCACAGCGCCGACAGGGTCTCCGGTGCAGCGGGCGCATCGAGCACGGGTGCCGCCTGGAACAGCTTGGTCAATTCCTTCAGGGTCTGGGTGGTCCGGCTGGACAGCACCGGCGGACGCTCGGCGGCGGCATCGGCTGCTGCCTGATCGGCGTTCTTCTTTTCCGCTTCCTCGGCCTTGGCGGCAATTTCGGCATCAAAGAAGGGGTGATCGAGGCCGGGGATCGGTCTGAGGTCGATATTCTGGTGCGCATAGAGCATCAGGCGCTGCCACACCATGGCCGGCAGCGTGCCGCCGGTCATCTTGTTGGTCGCGGTGAAGTCGTCATTGCCGAGCCAGACGGCGGCCGTGTAGTTGCCGGTAAAGCCGACAAACCAGGCATCGCGGTAGGACTGGGTCGTGCCGGTCTTGCCGGCGACGACGATGTTTGGAAGGGCTGCGCGCCGGGCAGTGCCGATCACCGGCACCGCCGCCAGCATGGTGTTCATGTATTTGAGCGCCTGCTCCGACAGCACCCGGTGCGGCGGCGGCGCATCCTTGGCGAAGTCGTAGACCACCTCGCCGGTACGGGTGAAGAGTTGGCTGACGCCGTGCCGGGTTCCGGCAAAGCCGTTCTGGGCGAACACGCTGTAGCCCGTCGCCTGGTCCATTACGGTCATGCCCGACGTGCCGAGCACCATGGTCTTGTGCGATTCCAGCGGCGACTCGACGCCCATCGCCTCGGCCATCGCCTTGATCGGCTTGATGCCGAGATAATCCTTGGCCAGCCGCACCGGCACCGTGTTGATCGATTTGGCCATCGCCGTGATCAGCGTCACCTTGCCGGCCGACCCGCCATTGTAATTGTGGGGCGACCAGCTGCCCCAGGAGATCGGTCCGCCGGAAACCACCGAATCCGGCGTGAAGCCATGCTCCATCGCCGTCGCATAGACATAGGGCTTGAACGAGGAGCCGGTCTGGCGAAGTGCCTTGGTGGCGCGGTTGAACTGGCTGGCGCCGTAGTCGCGGCCGCCGACGATCGCCCTGACCGCGCCATTGGTCTCGATGACGACGATGGCGCCCTCGGTGACGTTGTATTCCTTGCCGAACTGGCGGAGGTGGAACTCCATCGATTCTTCGGCCGCCTTCTGGATGTTGGCGTCGAAGGTGGTGTGGGCGACGAGCGAGTGCGGGCCGCCTTTGGCGGCGATCTTCTTGACCTCGTCGAAGGCCCAGTCGAGGTAATAGTCGGGGCTCTTCTGCTCGCCGCGGTCGACGATTTCGGCCGGGTGCAATCTTGCCTGCAGCACCTGGCCTTCGGTCATGAAGCCGGAATCGACCAGGTTGGACAGCACCACATTGGCCCGCGCCCGGGCGGCGGGCAGGTTTATGTGCGGCGCATATTTGGTCGGCGCCTTGAACAGGCCGGCCAGCATCGCCGCCTCGGCGAGGTTCAGGTCCTTGACGCTCTTGCCGAAATAGAAATCGGCTGCCGCCTCGATGCCGAAGGTGCCGCCGCCCATATAGGCGCGGTCGAGGTAAAGCTGCAGGATTTCCTTCTTCGACAGATTGGCTTCGAGCCACAGCGACAGGAAGGCTTCCTTGATCTTGCGCTCGAACGTCCGTTCATTGGTCAGGAACAGGTTCTTGGCCAGCTGCTGGGTGATGCTCGAGCCACCCTGGACGACGGAATTGGCCCGCACATTCTCGAATATGGCGCGCGACAGGCCGAGCACATCGATGCCGTAATGGTCGAAGAAACGGCGGTCCTCGGTGGCCAGCACCGCCTTGATGACATGGTCGGGCATCTCGTCGACCGGCACCGAATCGCGCTGGATGATGCCGCGTTGGCCGATCTCGTTGCCGTAGCGGTCGAGGAAGGTGACGGCGAAGTCGCCTTGCGTGCGCCAGTCGCCGGCGGTTATCTGGAAGGCCGGCAAGGCCAGCGCCAAAAGCACGACGATGCCGCCGGCACCGAGCGTAAAGCCTTCACTCAACAGTTCGATCAGGCCGCGGCGCCAGCCGCCGACGCGGAAACGCCGCGAGAAGATGGTCGCCGTCTCCCAGAACTGGCGTGCCCTGAAGCCGATTTCGTAGACCGAGGAATCGATCCACGCATCCACCGCCAGCAGCCTTGCGGCGATCGGACCTCTTCTCTTGCGTGGTTGCAAAGGACTGGCCATTCCAGGATCCGGCTGCGGCGATGCCGCCAACTGAGAAACCGCATGCCGGCAATTTCACGGCGGCGCGCCGCTATGACTATTCGTCCATTTTGGCGCTGCCTACAAGGGCGATGAAGATAAGGGCGATGAAGATACAGCGGGAGGTTTGTCGAGGGGAAGACGGCTCCCGCGAGGCGTCAGCGAAGGATGCTGACCGCCCTGCGCGAGTAGGTGGTGTCGTTAATCTGGGCGAGCATGAAGGCCGCTACGTCGGCCCGCGCCAGTGTCGGCAGCAGCGACGCCGCCCGGATGCCATTGCCATGGCGGAATTCACCCGTTGCCGCTCCATTGCTCAGCTTGGGCGGCCGCACGATGGTCCAGTCGAGACTGGATTGAACGATCAGGCTTTCCTTCATCTCATGGTCCTTCACCTCATTGCGCAGCACCAATGGCACGATGATGTTGCCGAACAGGGGGCCTTGTTGCCACCGGCCGTCGCGAACCCCCAGGAATGAAAGATAGATCAGCCGTTCTGGGCCGGCCTGCTGCATGGCCGCGACGATGAAGCCGATGCCCGCAACCACGGCCGGGTCGCGTCTCAGCGGCACGCCGCCCCCGAGGCAGCTGAAGACCGCATCATGTCCGACAACGGTGCGTTCGACCGCCTGTCGATCGGCGACATTTCCGACAATCACCCTCAGATTTTCGTGGCTGATGGCAAGCTTGCCGGGCGTGCGGACGAAGGCGGTCACCGCATGGTCCTTTGCCAACGCCGCTGAGACGAGCTCACGACCTGTCGCGCCGGAAGCACCAAAGATCAGCAGCTTCATTGTCCGCTCCCTGCAAACCGTTAGCCTGGCTTGCGCCCGGCGACGAAGGCGACCGGCGCTCCGGTTGGACCGGACAGCAGCCGGCTATCGGCATAGCCGCTCTGATCGACCAGCTCCTGGGCTGCGCCTTTTTCGAAGACCGTGCCGCCCCACATTGTGGTGCGGAAGCGGGCGAGGGCGTCCCCCAGTGCGTCGGGTCCGGGATTGATCATTGCCAGCAGCAGCCAGCCGCCGGGCCGCAATGCGGCGTGGCTGCGCCTGACGATGAGCCTGACATCCGGCTCGGGGATGAAGGCGCTTGGCACGAAGACCAGATCGAACGCGTTCATGTCCGCGATATCCTGCCCGAGGCCGGTGCGCAGTTCGATGCGATGTTCGAGCGCGGCCGCCCGGACGTTGGCGGCGGCCTGTGCGATGGCTTCGGGCAGGGGATCGATGCCAACCGCCTTCAGGCCGGGCCATTGCCGAAGCATCGACACCGACAATGCGCCGACGCCGACGCCGATATCCAGGAACGCTGCGCCCGGTGCAGCGAGCCTCTCCGGCAAATCGGCAAGTTGTGGCGCGATCATCCGCTTCAGCAGCGCCGGGAAGCCAGACGAAACATCGCCGAAGGCCTGCCGCAAACCGGCTTCCAGGCCCTCCGCGCTTTCGGAGGAGCCCGACAGCAGCTTGCCACCTGAAAGCAGGTCGACCCGGATGCTGGCCAGCACCGGCGCAAGTTCGATGACGCCAGCACTTGCCACGACATCGGCGGCGCCGAGTTCGGCGAGCACGGCTTCTGTGCGCCGGGCGGCACTGCCATCGAGTGGCGTGCCGGAAATACGCGCCTCCATCGCCAAACCGAGCGCCACCAGCGCATTGGCCGACGTCGCGAGCCGCGCCACCATCGTTCGCAAACCTTCGATGTCCATCGATCGCTTCCCTGAATTGGATCTGGCCTATTCTCGCGCGGACGACATATTCGGGGACATTTGCAATTTCCGGACATCTTTGTGCAAAACTGCACAGGTGCGCGGCTGGGAATTGATCTAGAATGGGTTCGTGATCAGAACCGGCGAACCGGACTGGAATGATTTGCGCTATTTTCTCGCTGCCGCCCGCGCGGGAACGTTGTCGGGAGCGGCGCGCGCACTCGGCGTGCGTCACACGACGATCAGCCGGCGCCTCGCTGCTCTTGAAGGAGCGCTCGGGGTTTCGCTTGTCGTGCGAACGCGGCAGGGCATCGAGATCACGCCGCTTGGCCGGACATTGCTGCCGCTCGGCGATGATCTTGAACGTATCATGGAAGCACTGACGACCCTCGTGCGTTCGGGCAAGAATAGCGTTCGGCTTGCACTGCCGTCCGGGTTCAGCCCTCTTTTTGCAGAGCGTATAGCTGCATTCCACAAGGGCCATCCGGATATCAATCTTGAACTGACGAGCGGCAGCAGGCCTGTGGACCTGCAGCACGGCGAGGCCGATCTCGCGGTCAGGATCGGCACCGTGGCCGACGACGATTTGATTGCGCAGAAGCTTTGCGTTGCGGGCTGGTCAATTTATGCGTCCCAGCGCTATCTCGATCGCCATCCAATGCCCATCGATCCTCGCAATCTGGCTGGACACGAGATCATTGGATTTCACGCAAGCCTCGCCGGCGTACCCGGCGCCAAGTGGATAGAGGCGCACGGCGCCGGCGCGACAATAGTCTTTCGTGTCGCCGAAATGACCGAAATGCTGGCAGCGGCTCTGAGTGGCGCCGGTCTGGCGGTAATGCCCTGCATGTTGGCCGAAGCCGAACCGCGGATGGTGCGCCTTGCCCCCGACATTCTCGGCAACCATCCGGTGTCGCTCGTCTATCGCCGCGAAATCGGGGCGGAGGCGCCGGTGCGCGCCGTCATCCGCTTCGTTGCTACGGTCATCAAGGACCATGCCGTGCTGATCAGCGGCGAGACGCGGTAGGGGTCTGGTTCCGCGCTTGCGCGAGGTGCCGAGGATTGGCAGTCGTCACATGGGACGCTTGTCCGCGATCTTTTTCGGGTCGCGGCCTATCGTGCCGGCGTCGGCTTTCCTGTGCTTGTCGGCAAGCCTGCGAATGCGATCGAAGCGGCTTTCCTCGGCCACTTTGGTCTTCGCCGCCGCATTTGGCTTCGGGACGAATGCGATCATGGATCGATCTCCTTGCCGATGGTGCGCGCCGGGGAAGATACCCCGGCGGCTGTCTTTCAGGCTTGTTTCCGGCAGCGGCTGGTCAATAGCCCATGGCGCCGGTCGAAGCAGCGGCTTCCTTGGCCGAAACGTCGGTGATCATGGCTTCAGCAGTGATCAGGAGCGCGGCAATGGAGCCCGCGTCCTGCAGCGCCGTCCGCACCACCTTAGCGGGGTCGACGATGCCGGCCTTGATCATGTCGACATAGACCTCGTTCTGGGCATCGAAGCCCTGATTGTGGTCCTTGCTGCCGGCGAGCTTGCCGACGACGATCGAACCTTCGACGCCGGAATTCTCGGCAATCTGCCGGATCGGCGCTTCGAGCGCCCTCGACACGATCGAAATGCCCGCCGTCACATCGGCATTGGCTCCGGTCAGCCCGTTCAGCACAGCCTTGGCGCGCAGCAACGCGACGCCGCCGCCGGGAACGATGCCTTCTTCCACGGCGGCGCGCGTGGCATTCAGCGCATCGTCGATGCGGTCCTTCTTTTCCTTGACCTCGGATTCGGTGGCGCCGCCGACGCGAATGACGGCAACGCCGCCCGCCAGCTTGGCGAGACGTTCCTGCAGCTTCTCCTTGTCATAGTCGGAAGTGGTTTCCTCGATTTGCCCCTTGATCTGCTGGACGCGCGCCTGAATGGTGGTCTTCTCGCCGGCGCCGTCGATGATCGTGGTGGTGTCCTTCTCGATCAGCACGCGCTTGGCGCGGCCGAGCATGTCTATGGTGATGTTCTCCAGCTTGATGCCGAGATCCTCGGAAATCATCTGTCCGGCGGTGAGCACGGCGATGTCTTCCAGCATCGCCTTGCGGCGGTCACCGAAGCCAGGAGCCTTGACGGCCGCGACCTTGAGGCCGCCGCGCAGCTTGTTGACGACCAGCGTCGCCAGCGCTTCGCCCTCGACGTCCTCGGAGATGATCAACAGCGGCCTTCCGCTTTGCACCACGGCTTCGAGGATGGGCAGCAGCGCCTGCAGATTGCCGAGCTTCTTTTCGTGGATGAGCACGTAGGGGTCTTCCAGCTCGGCGCGCATTTTTTCGGCATTGGTGACGAAATAGGGCGAGAGATAGCCTCGGTCGAACTGCATGCCTTCGACGACGTCGAGTTCGGTTTCGGCGGTCTTGGCTTCCTCAACGGTGATGACGCCGTCATTGCCGACCTTGTCCATCGCCTTGGCGATCATGGCACCGACGCTGGTGTCGCCATTGGCGGCAATGGTGCCGACCTGCGCGATCTCGCCTGAGGACTTGACCTTCTTGGCGCGGGCCTGGATTTCCTTGACGACGGCGCTGACGGCAAGGTCGATGCCGCGCTTGAGGTCCATCGGGTTCATGCCGGCGGCGACGAATTTGGCGCCCTCGCGCAGGATGGAAGCGGCAAGCACTGTGGCGGTGGTGGTGCCGTCGCCGGCGAGGTCGTTGGTCTTCGAGGCCACTTCGCGCACCATCTGTGCGCCCATGTTCTCGAACTTGTCGGAAAGTTCGATTTCCTTGGCCACCGTCACCCCGTCCTTGGTGATGCGCGGCGCGCCATAGGCCTTGTCGATGATGACGTTGCGGCCTTTGGGGCCGAGTGTCACCTTGACGGCGTTGTTGAGGATTTCGACACCGCGCAGCATGCGGTCACGCGCGTCGGTGGAGAATTTGATTTCCTTGGCAGACATGATTTTTTTCCAGTTCGGTTGGTCGTGGCAAGACGCTTGCAGCGCGCCTGAATCAAAGCTTGGAGCATCCTTTGCGCGCCCGGCAGGGCGCGCGGCATTCCAATCAGGCGGCCTTCTTGGCAGCCACGGTCTTGTCGATGCCCATCTCGCTCTTGTCGATGATGCCCATGATGTCGGCCTCCTTCATGATCAGAAGGTCCTCGCCGTCTATCTTGACCTCGGTGCCGGACCATTTGCCGAACAGGATGAGGTCGCCGGCCTTGACGTCGAGCGCCATCAGCACGCCGCTTTCGTCCCGCGCGCCCGGCCCGACGGCGATCACTTCGCCTTCCTGCGGTTTCTCCTTGGCATTGTCGGGGATGATGATGCCGCCCTTGGATTTGGTGTCGCTTTCGGCGCGCCGAATGACGACGCGATCGTGGAGTGGCCGGAATTTCATGGGGACTCTTTCTGGGGCCGGCTTAGGCGGCCGCCCCTCTCTATAGGCGCTCTGGCACTCGATTGATAGGAGTGCCAAAAAATATTCATACGGCATGTCAAATATTGAATGTATTATTTTGCTAGGCCATCCCCCGGTGTTCGGGGCCTTGCCGAATATTAATGAAATTGAATTTCTGTCCTTGAACACCTATTTTACGGTGAAGCTCACATTCACGACTTTCGCTGCAAGGGAGATTTTACCGATGGCCGAAGGCAATCAGAACATCATGGAAAAAGCTCAGGCTCGCTTCATGGAAAATCAAAAGAAAACAGCGGAGCGGAACAAAGCAACTGCCGAATATCTCTCGGAGGCGAAGGCCAGGATGATCAAGACGGCGAAGCTGAGGGAATTGCGACTGGCCAAGGAAGAGGCGGATCGCGCGGCGGCAGCTCTGAATCCGGTCGCCCCAAAGAAGAAGCGGGCGGCGCGGACAGTCAAGCAGGCCGTATCCGCATCGACGGAGGCCAAATCATGAGCCTGACATTTCCCAATCCCAGCCGCAGCTACGACGAGGCAAGCAAACGCATCCGCTTCGTCGGCCATGACGGCATGTTCCAGATTTCGTTCTCTGTCGCAACCGATGCCATCTCCAAAGTGCAGCCGGGAACGGCGGCCTCGGAAGCTACCTATCTGGCGGCCTTCGACACGGCTTCCAGCTCAATCCACGATGTCGCCAGGAATGCCTATGCCCGCACCCGCAGGAGCATATATGTGCTGACTGCGGCCGATTTTCGCTAGATCCGTAGCGATCCGTTCACAAGACGCTTTCTTGGGGCTTCCGGTCCGCCTTCGCCCGCCGCGATGTCACGACTGTTCAGCCGATCGACCATCGCGCCCGCATCGCGCGTGTTCATGCCGACCATGGGTTGCTGCTTGAGCTCGACCCGCTGGCCGGTGAAGACGTCGAAGACGGTCCAGCTGTGAGGACGTTCCATACGCAGCGCGTAGCGGTTTGCCATCTTGGCGTCCTTTAGTTTCCGCCCGATCGATGAATGTCGCTCGGTCAGGCTTGGGCGACGAAGAATACTGCCGCCAGGACAAGCACCGTCCACAAAACGACGGACAGCTTCAGGGCCAGGCTACCGTGCGCCGAGAGCAGCTCCCGAGTGCGGTTGACCAAATTCTTGATGGTCATCGACATGGTCGGCGCCGCGATCGCGACCGGCCGCGCCCTGGCTCCAAGCTTTCCGAAAACAGGCAGCAGCGATGGCTCGCGCACGAAAACGACCTCGAATGTTTGGAAACCAGACATCTTCATAGCATCGTTCTTCGAACTCCCTGCATGCCAAATGAATTCGCCAGTTGGCATTGCCCTCAAGGGCGTTCGTGACGCGAAACGTCGCGGGTTGCAGGAGCAGGGCTTATTTCCGAGATCATGAAGGTTCATAATCCGCATGAGACGCGCTGATTCGCGCTTTGCCGGGATGCCGTCATGCAACGCAGCTACGCAGCCGGGAGGTCGACGCGACGGGCGAGGGGCAAGACAATGACCGCGCCGGCCGTCGAATTGCAGAGGGCCATATTCGAGGCAGTGAACGGCGATCCCGACCTGTCGGCGGCACTGGGCGATGCAAGATTGTTCGACCATGCGCCGGAAAATGTTGCGTTCCCCCACATGACCTTCGGTCGCACCAGCGTCTACGACTGGGCGACGGGGATGGAGAACGACGCCGAACAGTTGCTGACGTTGCATGTCTGGTCGAAATCCGAGGCCAGCAACGAAACCAACGACATCATGGACCTGGTCAGCACCCGCCTACGAGATGCGGCGCTCTCGCTTGGCGAGCATCGCCGCGTCCATCTCAAGCTCGAATTCGCCGAAGCCCGCTACGACGAGGACCTTTCGGCCCATCACGGGCTGCTGCGCTTCCGCGCCGAGATCAAGGACGAGGGCTGACCACCGGGCACTTTCCGCAAAATCGGGCAATTTTGTTCTTGCTTTGTGCCGGCAGCTATGCTACTAATTTGGATATGGTGCTGATTGGCCCCAGCGACCCGCCCCGAGGCGGGTTTTTTGTTTTCAGGTTCGGTTCGCCTGAACTGCCATCGGTTGCCTTGGGCCGGATGCTTCGTCCTCCCAAATGATCCTGCCCGCCAGATGATGCCGGTTGTCGGCGAAGGATTGGAGGGCTAGGTTAAACATTGGCGATTTCGCGGGCCGGGCGGCGAAATGGCAATCCGGTAATCTCGCGCTTCAGGGGTGTGGCGGGCATGCATTCAAGCGTTCACCGTTCATATCACGTTCAGCACCGGCGCGTTAGAACGCTGGCCATGAAAACCCTTCGCTCCCACTTCCGGACCGCGGCACTGGCGCTCTCAGTCGCCGGTCTGCTTGCGTCGCAAGCGATGGCGATCCCCGCTGTCGCGCCCGAGCAGCCCCAGCCGGTCGTCCTCGCCGCGTCCGACTGCTACGCGATCGGCCAGCAGGTGGCAGAGCAGAATGGCGGCACCTTGGCCAAGGCCTCGCAGTCGACACGCGGCGGCCAGCCGGTCTGCGTCATCGTCGTGCTCGTTCCGGGCAAGGACGGGCAGCGTCCCCGTCGCTCGGAGATCGTCGTTCCGCTGAACTGAACCGTGCCGTTTCCCAGTCTGCCGGAATCGGCCTATATCTGAACAGCTTCAACAGGCCTTCCGCATGCGCGTACTCGTCGTCGAAGATGACAAGGATCTCAACCGGCAGATCGGCGACGCGCTGGTCGATGCCGGCTATGTCGTCGACCGCGCTTTCGACGGCGAGGAAGGGCACTTTCTCGGCGACACCGAGCCCTACGATGCCGTAGTGCTCGACATCGGCCTGCCGCAGATGGACGGCATCAGCGTGGTCGAGCGCTGGCGGCGCGGCGGCCGCAAGATGCCGGTACTGATCCTGACGGCACGCGACCGCTGGAGCGACAAGGTTGCCGGCATCGACGCCGGCGCCGACGACTACGTCACCAAACCTTTCCACATCGAGGAAATCCTGGCCAGAGTACGGGCCTTGATCCGGCGTGCCGCCGGGCATGCCTCGTCCGAGCTGACCTGCGGGCCGCTGCGTCTCGACACCAAGGCCTCCAAGGCCGACGTCGACGGCGTGCCGCTGAAGCTGACCTCGCACGAATTCCGCTTGCTTGCCTACCTCATGCACCATATGGGCGAGGTGGTGTCCCGGACCGAACTGGTCGAGCATCTCTACGACCAGGATTTCGACCGCGATTCCAACACGATCGAGGTCTTTGTCGGACGGCTTCGCAAGAAGATGGGCATCGACATGATCGAAACCGTTCGCGGCATGGGCTACCGCATGCGTAAGCCGGAGGCGTAACGCGGAACCGCTGCCTACAAAACCCGCCGTCTCGAACACGCCGTCGCTGCGGTCATGGCCGCGTTCGGTGGCGTTTCGCGTCATCGCCTTTTCCACGGTCTGGGCGATCCTCACTCTGGTCGTCATCTTCACCTTGATCACCACGCTCTATCGCCAGGCCAGCGAGCGCGGTTTCGACAGCCTGCTTTCGGCGCATCTGTTCAACCTGATCGGCTCGGTCGGCGTTTCCGAAAGCGGCCAGTTGACGGGCGCCCCCGACCTTGGCGATTTGCGGTTCTCGGAGCCGAATTCCGGCTGGTACTGGTCGGTCGAGCCTGCCTCGGAAGGCGTGCACGGCGATCTCCATTCGTCGTCGATGACCAAGGTGATCCCGTCGCCAAGCGTTGCCGAGGTGCCCTTCAATGCCAGCTTCCAGCGTAGCTATTCAGCGGACGGCATCGAAGGCGAACAACTCGAGGTGTTCGAGAGCGAGTTCGTCCTCGATGCGAAAAACCGCGCCGCGCGCTTCCGCGTCATGGGCAACCAGACCGAGCTCGAGCAGGAAATCGCCACCTTCCAGCGGCGCCTTTTGACCTATCTGTCGCTGTTCGGCGTCGGCATGATCGCCATCAATGCGATTGCCATCCTGCTCGGCCTGCAGCCATTGCGCCGGGTCAGGAATGCGCTTGCCATGGTGCGCGAAGGAACCGCGCAACGCCTCGACGGCCGTTTCCCGGCCGAGATCGAACCGCTCGCCAACGAGACCAATGCGCTGATCGAGAACAACAGGCGTATCGTCGAGCGGTCGCGCACGCAGGTCGGCAACCTGGCGCACTCGCTGAAGACGCCGCTTGCCGTGCTGCTCAACGAGGGGCGGGCGCTGGGTGGCGCCAAAGGCCAGCTGATCGCCGAGCAGGCCGCTTCCATGCAGAAGCAGGTGGATCACTATCTGCAACGTGCCCGCGTCGCTGCGCAGCGCGACAGCGTCGTCTACCGTACGCCGGTGACACCGCTGGTCCAGCGCATGGTGCGGGTGCTGCAGAAGCTCAACCCGCAGACGACGCTTTCGCTCTCACTGCCGGCCACCGACATCGTTTTTGCCGGCGAACGCGAGGATCTGGAGGAGCTGCTCGGCAATCTGCTCGACAATGCGATGAAATGGGCAAGGAGCGCGGTCGCCGTTTCCGTCAAGCCCGTTGCCGGCGAGGAAGGTGCGGCCAGTCTGTTCGAGATTAGCATCGAGGATGACGGCCCCGGCATTCCCGACGACAAGGCGCGCGAGGTATTGCAGCGCGGACGGCGTCTCGACGAGACAAAACCGGGCAGCGGGCTCGGACTTGCCATTGTCGCCGACCTTATCAACGAGTATGGAGGCGTTCTGGCGCTGGAACGATCCGTCATGGGTGGATTGAAGGCGATGGTTCGGTTGCGGAGCCTTCAGTAATGCTTCTCCAGGTGGCCGGCTGCGGCCAAATTTCCGACAAACATCGACATTATGGCCGCGTCAGCCTGCTGACAGCGCGGCGGTCCAGCTCAAGAAAGCCGGTATTGGCATGAAGATTCGCGTCGCGCTCGTTTCCGCCCTGCTCGCCGTTTCCGGCTGTACGACGCTCGGCAAGGGCCAGGCCGTTACGGTGACGCCGGCCGCCACGCCTCCCAGCGGCGCCAAGGTGGCGACGACGATCATCTCCGCCATGGGCGGCGGCCTCGTCGGCGGCTCTATCGGCGCCGGCCTGAGCGAGACCGAGAAGCGCAGCGCGCTCGAGGCGGAATACAAGGCGCTTGAATACACGGCGAGCGGCCAGAAAGTGGCTTGGAAGAGCGACAGTTCGGCCCATCGCGGCGAAGTGGTCGCCGCCCAGCCCTATCGCGTCGGCTCACAGGACTGCCGGCAATACACCCATACGGTGTTTACCGGCACCGCCGGCGCCACCGCGCGCGGGACGGCCTGCCGCAATGCCGACGGCAGCTGGACGCCGCTGACGTAGCTGGCCCGGCCGTCGATCCGCCGATTCCGGTCCGGCACTAAAGCGCGTCGCGTTCGACCGGCCTCATGCGACGCGCTTTAGGTTCTTGTTTTGATGCATGGTCGTTATCGCAAAACCGCTGCACACTTTTGCGCGACATGCATTATCGATCGGAGCGGCCCCGCCAAAGCGTCGCAGCACGCTTGTGTTGGCAGGGCAAGGGTCTCGTTCTATTGGAAGAGCCATGCTGTTCTGGGTCATAGCCGCAATCCTGACGCTGGGCGCAAGCCTGGCGGTGCTGCTGCCGTTGGCCGGCGGCTCGAAGAACGCGTCCGCTGCTAGCGATCACGACCTTGAAGTCTATCGCGACCAGCTGGCCGAGCTTGACCGCGATATGGCGCGTGGCCTGATCCAGCCAATGGAGGCCGAAGAGGCGCGCGCCGAAATCGCCCGCCGCATCCTTCGCCTGAGCGATGCCGGCCAGGCCGACGAGACGGCGACGCAGCCGTCGCGGTCGACAAGGCTGGTGGCGACGGCTGCCGTGCTGGTTGTTCCGCTGGTCAGCTGGGGCCTCTATGGCCAGCTCGGGTCACCCGACCTGCCGTCGCAGCCACTCAGCGAACGCCTGGCCAAGAACCCCGCCGACAGCTCGGTCGACGAGCTGATAGCCCGCGCCGAAGCGCACCTGGCGGCCAACCCATCCGATGGCCGTGGCTGGGACGTGCTGGCGCCGGTCTATCAGCGCATGCAGCGATACGCCGATGCGGTGACCGCTTATCGCAACGCCATCCGCCTCGACGGCGACAGCGCTGCCCGTCAGGCGGGTCTTGGCGAGGCGATCGCCAATGCGGCCGGCGGCATTGTCTCGGCCGAAGCGCAGGCGGCTTTCGAGGCGGCGTTGAAGCTTGATCCGGCCAATCCGAAGGCCTCGTTCTATCTCGCCATGGGCATGGCACAGGAAGGCCGCATAGCTGAAGCCACGGCGGCCTGGCAAAAGATGCTTGCCGCCTTGCAGCAGGGCTCGCCGTGGCGCGGCGCCGTCGAGCAGGCGCTGGCCGAATCCGCCGCCCGCAGCGTCGCTTCGGAAACGCCTGCGAAAGGGCCGAGCGCCGAGGATATCGATGCTGCTTCCTCGATGTCGCCGCAGGACCGGCAAGCCATGATCAGCACCATGGTTGCCGGCCTCGACGAAAAGCTTCGGCAAAATCCGCGCGACGAGGAAGGGTGGATGCAGCTCGTTCGTTCCTATGCCGTGCTGGGCAAGACAGATCAGGCGCGTGACGCGCTCAATCGCGGTATCGCCGTCTTTGGCGCGGACAGTGACCAGGCCAGGAAATTCACCGCCTTTGCTGCCTCGCTCGGCGTGACGGCGACGGAGTAGACGATGACGCGCAAGCAGAAACGACTGTCGGTGATCGCCGCAGGGCTGGCGTTTCTCGGTGTTGCAACCGGGCTGACGTTCTATGCGCTTGGCCAGAAGGCCTCCTATTTCTACATGCCGGCCGATCTGGCCACCGCCAGCCTTCAGCCGGGCCAGCGCATCAGGCTCGGCGGACTCGTCGAAAAAGGCACAGTAGAGCGTAGCCAAGGCGCCACCGTCGCCTTTTCGGTGACCGACAACCAGGAGGACGTCAAGGTTACCTATACCGGCATTCTTCCCGACCTTTTCCGGGAAGGGCAGGGCGTGATCACCGAAGGCTCGTTCGGCCCTGACGGGGTCTTTGTCGCCGACAGCGTGCTGGCCAAGCATGACGAGACCTATATGCCCAAGGAAGTGGCCGACGGCCTCAAGGCCAAGGGCGTATGGAAGGAGAGCAAGAGTGAGTAGAAAGGTTCCGCAAAAGTGTTCCACGGTTTTGCGGCAAGAACCTGCGGCAAAACCTAGCGAGCGCGGCTACAATGGTTGAAACCGGACATTTCGCCCTGGTCCTGGCGTTTGCGCTGGCCCTGGTGCAGACGATGGTGCCGCTGTTTGGTGCGCGCACCGGCAACCATAAGATGATGGCCGTCGGCGCACCGGCCGCGCTGACCGGCTTTGCCTTGACGGCGCTGTCTTTCGTGGCGCTGGCAACCGCCTATGCAGGCTCCGATTTTTCGGTTGAGAGCGTCTGGGAGAACTCGCATTCGCTGCAGCCGCTGATCTACAAGATCACAGGAACCTGGGGCAATCATGAAGGCTCGATGCTGCTCTGGGTGCTGATCCTGACCTTCTTCGGCGCGCTCGTCGCCGTCTTCGGCGGCAATCTTCCGGCGACGCTCCGGGCCAATGTGCTTGCCGTGCAGGGAGCGATCGGCGCCACTTTCTTCCTGTTCATCCTGACGACGTCGAACCCGTTCGTCAGGCTCAATCCGGCGCCTATCGAGGGACGCGACCTCAACCCGATCCTGCAGGACCTCGGCCTCGCCATCCATCCGCCGCTGCTCTATCTCGGCTATGTCGGTTTCTCGATCTGCTTTTCCTTCTCGGTCGCTGCCCTCATCGAGGGCCGCATCGACGCTTCGTGGGCGCGCTGGGTAAGGCCGTGGACATTGGTTGCCTGGATGTTCCTCACCGGCGGCATCGCCATGGGCTCCTACTGGGCCTACTACGAGCTCGGCTGGGGCGGCTTCTGGTTCTGGGACCCGGTCGAGAACGCATCCTTCATGCCGTGGCTGGCGGGCACGGCGCTGCTGCATTCGGCGATCGTCATGGAAAAGCGTTCGGCGCTGAAGATCTGGACGCTGCTTCTGGCGATCCTGACGTTCTCGCTGTCGCTGCTCGGCACCTTCCTGGTGCGTTCCGGCGTGCTGACCTCGGTGCACGCATTCGCCACCGATCCGACGCGTGGCGTTTTCATCCTCTGCATCCTGACGCTGTTCATCGGCGGCTCGCTGGCGCTGTTTGCCTTGCGCGCCTCCCGGCTGACGGCCGGCGGCCTGTTTCACCCGATCTCGCGCGAAGGCGCGCTGGTCCTCAACAATCTGTTCCTGACCACCGCCACTGCCACCGTGCTGGTCGGCACGCTCTACCCGCTCGTCGTTGAAGCCCTGTCTGCCGACAAGATCTCGGTCGGCGCGCCGTTCTTCAACCTGACATTCGGCCCGCTGATGGTGCCGCTGCTGGTCGTCGTGCCGTTCGGGCCGCTGCTCGCCTGGAAGCGCGGCGACATTTTCGCGGTCGCCCAGCGCCTGATGGCGGCTTTCGCGGCGGCGCTGCTCGTCGTGCTGGTGACGGCCCTGTTCATCGATGGCGCTTCGGTGTTGGCGGCACTCGGTGTCGGCCTTGCCTTCTGGCTGATCTGCGGCGCGCTCACCGATCTCGCCGTCAAATCCGGCTTCGGCACTGTCGCGCCCGCCACCATGCTCAGGCGCTTCGCCGGCCTGCCGCGCTCGGTCTTCGGCACAGCACTTGCGCATCTCGGCCTCGGCCTGACGACGCTCGGCATTGTCGGCACGCTTTGCTTCGGCACCGAAAAAATCCTGTCGATGCAGGCCGGCGAGACCGTCGAACTGTCCGGCCACAAGCTGCGCTTCGAGGGGCTCTACCCGGCCCAGGGGCCTAACTACAGCGAGGATCGCGGCCGCTTCGCCCTGCTTGGCGCCGACGGCAGCGTCGACGGCGAGATCACCTCGGCCAAGCGCTCATATCCGGTGCGCCAGATGACCACGACCGAATCCGGCATCAGGACGATCGGCTTCAGCCAGCTCTATCTCTCGCTTGGCGACGAGGGCAGCGATGGCTCCGTCGTCGTTCGTCTGTGGTGGAAGCCGCTGGTTACGCTGATCTGGGGCGGCGGACTGGTGATGATGGCGGGGGCGGCGATGTCGCTGCTCGACCGCCGCCTGCGCGTCGGCGCGCCGTCACGCCGCAAGCCGGCGGCCGCCGTGCCATCGGCGAGCCCGCCATGAGCCAAAGGGTCACGCTGGCCTCGCTGGTCCTGCTGCTGGCACTGGTGTTCGCCGGCGCCGCGCAGGCGGTCAAGCCCGACGAGGTGCTCGCCGACCCGGCGCTCGAGGCACGGGCGCGCGCTTTGTCGGAAGGCCTGCGCTGTATGGTCTGCCAGAACCAGTCGATCGACGAGTCCGATGCCGACCTCGCCCGTGACCTGCGCATCCTTGTGCGCCAGCGCCTCGTCGCCGGCGACACCGACCGGCAGGTGATGGACTATGTCGTTTCGCGCTACGGCGAATTTGTGCTGCTGAAGCCACGCTTCAATCTGCGCAATGTCTTGCTCTGGGGGACGCCAGTTCTTCTACTGCTCGTTGGCGGGACATTCATCCTGCTGGCCGCCCGCTCGCGCCGCTCGACCGCGACCGCTGCATTAACTGCCGAGGAACAGGCGGCGCTGGACAAGATGCTCCGCCGCGATTGATCGATACATTACGAAAGTTTCATGTACCGGAAATGGCGCCGTAATGTGCGGCTCTCTATTTCCTTTGTCGAGGATGCCAATCAAGGGGCGTCCCTTGAAAAGAGGATACGAGAACCATGAATGTTGCCCCCAATTCATATCTTCGCACGCGCAAACGCCTGCTGGCCGCGGCCGCATCCCTGGCCATTGCCGGCGCGATCGGCTTCGGTGCTGTTGCCACCGGGACAGCCCCGGTTCTGGCCGACGCCGTGCGTGTCGAGGCACCGCAGGTCCCGAGCTTCGCCGATGTGGTCGAGCGTGTTTCGCCGGCGGTCGTCAGCGTGCGCGTCAAGGCCAAGATCCAGTCGACGGCCGATGACGGTTCCGGCCAGATGGACGACGAGGACGGCCTAGGCAATCTTCCCGACAATCCGCAGCTGCGCCGGTTCTTCCGCGAATTCCGCGGCTTTGGCGATCAGGGCGGCGATCAGGGTCCGAACGGAATGCGCCGTTTTGGACACCGTGACCGCAACAACGACCAGCCGCGGCCGGTGGCGCAAGGGTCGGGCTTCTTCATCTCCGATGACGGCTATCTCGTCACCAACAACCATGTCGTCGAGGAGGGCACCGCCTTCACTGTGGTGACCAATGACGGCAAGGAACTCGACGCCAAGCTGATCGGCACCGATCCGCGCACCGATCTTGCCGTGCTCAAGGTCGATGACGGCAGCAAGTTCACCTATGTCGACTTCGCCGATGATTCCAAGGTTCGCGTCGGCGACTGGGTGGTGGCTGTCGGCAATCCGTTCGGCCTCGGCGGCACGGTTACCGCAGGCATCGTTTCGGCCCGCGGCCGCGATATCGGCGCCGGTCCCTATGACGACTTCATCCAGATCGATGCCTCGGTGAACCGCGGCAATTCGGGCGGCCCGACCTTCAACCTCAACGGCCAGGTCGTCGGCATCAACACCGCGATCTTCTCGCCGTCGGGCGGCAGCGTCGGCATTGCCTTCGACATTCCCGCTTCGACCGCCAAGCAGGTCGTACAGGATCTGATGAAGAACGGCACCGTGCAACGCGGCTGGCTCGGCGTCGAAATCCAGCCGGTCACCTCCGAAATCGCCGAATCGCTTGGCCTTGGATCCGGCAAGGGCGCGCTCGTTGCCAGCGCGCAGGACAACGGTCCCGGCAAGAAGGCCGGCATTACCGCCGGTGACGTGATCACCCAGGTGGACGGCAAGGACGTTGCTTCGCCGAAGGAGCTCGCCCGTCTGATCGGCGCTTACCCGCCCGGCAAATCGGTCGACGTCACGGTGTGGCGCAACGGCAAGAGCGAGGCGGTCAAGGTCGATCTCGGCAAGCTGCCGTCGAGCGACAACCAGGCCTCGGCCGACCAGCAGCCTGCCCCCGCGCCGAAGACCGACACGCTCGCCGATCTCGGCCTGACCGTCACCAAGTCCGACAATGGCAAGGGCCTTGTGGTGACCGATGTCGACCCCGACAGCGATGCCGCCGATCGCGGCATCCAGCCCGGCGACGTCATCACCTCCGTCAATTCGACGGAAGTGAGCGGCACCGGCGACGTCGACAAGGCGATGGCCGACGCGGTGAAGTCCGGCCGCAAGGCGGTGCTGATGCAGATCACCCGCGACGACAGCAACCGCTTCGTCGCACTGCCTGTCGCCAAGGGCTGACGACCGCTTCGACTTTTCCGGTGCGGCGGTTTTCAATACCCCCGAGCCGCCGCACGGGAAAGCACGGGGCCTGAATACGTTAGTCAGTCATCGTGTTCCGCCCCAGCGGCAGCGGGCTTCCCATCGCCCGCTGCCGCTCGAACATGCCGCTCAAAGCGTGAAGCGGCTTTAGGCTACGGCATGCTAAAACAAAGACTTAGCGGGTATCCCTGAATCACTTTGTTCGCGATACGTCATGGAGAAGGCCACGATGCATATGCCGGCCACTCAATCTTCCAGCGAAATCGCGTATAACGGTTCTATGAAGATTCTCGTCATAGAAGACGATCGCGAGGCAGCCGACTACCTGCAGAAGGCGTTCGCCGAGGCCGGCCATACCGCCCATGTCGCCGGCGACGGCGAAACCGGCTTCGCGCTCGCCGATTCCGGCGACTATGACGTCATGGTCGTCGACCGCATGATGCCGCGCCGCGACGGCCTGTCCGTCATTGCCGGGCTCAGGTCCCGGGGCAATACGACGCCCGTGCTGATCCTGTCGGCGCTCGGCGAAGTCGACGACCGGGTCACCGGTCTGCGCGCCGGCGGCGACGACTATCTGACCAAACCCTACGCCTTTTCCGAACTGCTCGCCCGCGTCGAGGTGCTGAACCGCCGCGCCAGCGCCAGGGAGGCCGAAACCGTCTACCGGGTCGGCGATCTCGAACTCGACCGGCTGTCGCACTCGGTGCGGCGCGCCGGGCGTGAGATAACGCTGCAGCCGCGTGAGTTCCGCCTGCTCGAATATTTGATGCGCCATGCCGGCCAGGTGGTGACGCGCACCATGCTGCTCGAGAACGTCTGGGACTACCATTTCGATCCGCAGACCAACGTCATCGACGTTCATATCTCGCGGCTGCGAGGCAAGATCGAGAAGGGCTTCGACAAGCCGATCCTGCACACGGTTCGCGGCGCCGGCTATATGCTGAAAAGCGGCTAGAACCCCATGGCTCTTTCCGTGCCGGCCATCATGAGGACGACGGCAGCGCGGCTTTCAGCGCTTTATCTTCTGCTTTTTGCGCTGTGTGCGGTGTTGCTGGTCTTGTACATGACCTCGCTCTCGGCGCGCATGCTGACTGCCCAGACGCAGGAGACGATCAACGACGAGGTGCTCGGCCTGGCCCGAGCCTATCAGCGCGGCGGCCTGCCGGTGCTCGTCCGCGTCGTCGAGCAGCGCTCCCGCCAGCCCGGCGCCAATCTCTATCTGATCGCCGATGCCAACGGCCAGATCCTGACCGGCAACGTGCAGAGCCTCCAGCCGGGCGTGATCGAGGCCGAGGGCTGGACCACCGAACCGTTCTCCTACCGCCGCTTCGGCGAGGGCGAGCTCGAGCGGCAGCGCAACCCGGTCTCCGACCCGAACGAGCCCGCCCAGAGCGAAGTACAGGCCGAAGGCGAGAAGGGCCATAACGCCATTGCCCTGGTGCTGCGCCTGCCCAACCAGATGATCATGCTGGTCGGCCGCGACCTCGGCGAGCCGGAGCGCTTCCGCGCCGTCATTCGCCGCGCTCTGATGCTGGCGCTCGGCATGATGGGCGTCGGCGGGCTGCTGATCTGGTTCTTCGTCGGGCGCGCGGCGCTGAAGCGCATCGACAGCGTGTCGGAGGCGAGCCGCCGCATCATGGGTGGCGATCTTTCCGGCCGGCTGCCGGTCACCGGCGCCGGCGACGAGTTCGACCGGCTATCGGAAAACCTCAATTCCATGCTGGCCCGGATCGCCACGCTGAACGAGGGCCTGAAGCAGGTCTCCGACAACATCGCCCACGACCTGAAAACGCCGCTGACCAGGCTGCGCAATCGCGCCGAGGCGACGCTTTCCGGCAAGCACAATACCAGCGACTACGGGCAGGCGCTGGAAGGAACGATCGCCGAATCCGATCAGCTGATAAAGACCTTCAACGCCATCCTGATGATCTCGCGGCTGGAGGCCGGCTATTCCTCCGAAAGCACCACCAGGGTCGATCTGGCCGCTGCCGTGCACGACGTTGTCGAACTCTACGAGCCGGTGGCGGAGGAGGCGGGCGTGACGCTCGAAACTTCGGTGCAAGGTTCCTTCGTCGTCAACGGCAATCGCGAGCTGATCGGCCAGGCGTTGTCCAACATCGTCGACAACGCGATCAAATATTCGACCGACTCGACCTCCAGGCCTACGGTTCGCGTGACGCTGGAGCGTGTCGGTAGCGAGATCAGGCTTGCCGTGTCCGACAACGGCCAGGGTATTCCCGACGATGTCGACCGCGCCAGGGTGACCGAGCGTTTCGTGCGGCTGGAAAAGAGCCGCTCGCAGCCGGGTTCCGGCCTTGGCTTGAGCCTCACCAAGGCGATCATGACATTCCACAATGGACGGCTTGAGCTTCTGCCCGGCAATCCCGGATTGTCGGTCGTCATGAGTTTTCCCGGGCGGGAGGATCGCTGATGGTAGCGAGGATGGCAGTGCGACGCCTCGAAACGGACTGGTTGTTGAAGCCGGCGATAAAGCTCGTTCCGCTGGATGCAAGCCGCGCCAGGCAGGAATTGTCGGAGATCGCCGACGCCGCGCGGCAAAAAGAACTGCCGCGACTGGCGAAATTTCTCGCCGGCAAGGGGGTCGTCCAGGATTTCCTCGCCGCCGTGTTCGACCTATCGCCGTTCCTGCGCGATACCGCGCGCCGCCGGCCGCGGATACTCGATGCGCTTTTCGACGGGACCATCGAGGCGCGGCTGTCATCGATCGGCGCCGCGGTCGACAAGGCAGCACGCGTAGAGGCCGTCTCCGAAAGCAGCCTGATGATGGAGCTGCGCCAATGCAAGGCGGAGGCGCATTTCCTGATCGCCTTGGCCGATCTCGCCGGCGAGGCCGAGACCTCGCTGACGGTGAGGCGACTGAGCGACCTTGCCGACGCCTGCACGCGTGCGGCCGTCGATTTCCTGCTCCGCGACGCGCATGAGCAAGGCAAGCTCCGATTGCCGGATGCCAAAAATCCGGCGCGACGCTCGGGCTGGATCCTGCTCGGCATGGGCAAGCTCGGCGCGCATGAGCTGAACTTTTCCTCCGACATCGACCTCGTCGTCTTCTTCGACCCCGATGCGCCAGCTCTCGTCGATCCGCTCGATGCAACCGAGCTGTTTTCGCGCCTGACCCGCCGGCTGGTCCGCATTCTCCAGGACCGCACCGAGCACGGTTACGTCTTCCGCACCGATCTCAGGCTTCGTCCCGACCCCGGCTCGACGCCGCTGGCGATCCCGGTCGAGGCGGCGCTGCGCTACTATGAGGCGCGCGGCCAGAACTGGGAGCGCGCCGCCATGATCAAGGCGCGCCCGGTGGCCGGCGATGTTGCCGCCGGCGCCGTGTTCCTAAAGGAACTGCAGCCCTATATCTGGCGCAAATACATGGACTATGCGGCGATTGCCGACGTCCATTCGATCAAGCGGCAGATCCACGCCCACAAGGGCCATGGCGAGGTCGCGGTCAAAGGCCACAACGTCAAGCTCGGTCGCGGCGGCATCCGCGAGATCGAGTTCTTCGTCCAGACCCAGCAGCTCATCGCCGGCGGCCGCTTTCCCGAACTGCGCGGCCGCGAGACCGTGCCGATGCTCGGCGAGCTCGCCGCGCGCGGCTGGATCACCGCCGACGCGCGCGATGCGCTCACCAGGCAATACTGGTTCCTGCGCCGCGTCGAACACGCCATCCAGATGGTTGCCGACCAGCAGACGCATATCCTGCCGGAGGACGAAGAGGGGCTGGAGCGCGTCGCCCGCATGCTAGGCTTTGCCGATGCGGTAGGCTTTGCCGAAACGTTCCGCGCGGCGCTGCACCAGGTCGAGCGCCACTATGCAGCGCTGTTCGAGACCGCGCCGGAGCTTTCGGCCGGCATCGGCAATCTGGTCTTTACCGGCGACGTCGACGATCCCGATACCCTGCAGACCTTGCAGCGGCTCGGCTTCCAGCGGCCGAGCGACATCTGCCGGGTTATCCGCGGCTGGCACTTCGGCCGCTACCGCGTCACCCGGTCGGCGGAGGCGCGCGAGCGGCTGACGGAACTGACGCCGGCGCTGCTGCAAGCCTTCGGCCAGACGCGGCGGGCGGACGAGGCGGTGATCCGCTTCGACGAATTCCTTGCCGGCCTGCCTGCCGGCATCCAGCTGTTTTCGCTGCTGCAGTCGAATCCGGCTTTGCTGAAGCTGATGGCGACTATCATGGGCGCGGCACCGCGGCTGGCCGCCATCATCACGCGCCGGCCGCATGTCTTCGATGGGCTGCTCGATCCGGCGCTGCTGAGCGAACTGCCAAACCGCGCCTATCTGTCGGCGCGCCTTGCCGCCTTCCTCGAAGGCGACAGAGCCTATGAAGACGTGCTCGACCGGCTGCGCATCTTTGCTTCGGAGCAAAAATTCCTGATCGGCGTCAGGCTGCTTGCCGGGTCGATCGACCCGCCGCGCGCCGGCCGCGCTTTTTCCGATCTCGCCGATCTGACCATCGAGGCGGCATTGCAGGCGGTGATGGCGGAATTCGCTTTGCGTCATGGCTATATTGCCGGCGGCCGGGTCGCGCTGCTCGGCATGGGCAAGCTCGGCAGCCGCGAACTGACGGCGGGCTCCGACGTCGACCTCATCCTGCTCTACGATCACGACGCCGATGCGGAGGAGTCCGACGGCGACAAGCCGCTTGCCCCGTCGCATTACTACAGCCGGCTGACGCAGCGGCTGATCGCCGCCGTTTCCGCGCCGACCGCCGAGGGCGTGCTCTACGAGCTCGACCTTCGCCTGCGGCCGTCCGGCAACAAGGGGCCGGTGGCCACGCATGTCGACGCCTTCAAGAAGTATCAGCGCCAGGACGCCTGGACATGGGAGCACATGGCGCTGGCGCGCGCCCGCACGATCGGCGGCGATGCCGAGCTCTGCCGCGAGGTCGAGGGAGAGGTTGCCGCAGTGCTCGCTCTGCCGCGCGATCCAGCCAAGGTGATGGCCGAGGCATCCGAGATGCGCGCCATGGTCGACAAGGAGAAGCCGCCGCGCGATCCCTGGGACATCAAGCTGATCCCGGGCGGCCTCATCGATCTCGAATTCATTGCCCAGGTTGCTCTGATCACGGGAAAGATCGAGGCAGGCCGCAGGGCCACCGGCACGGCTGAGGTCCTGTCGCGCCTGGCGCCGGATTTCGCCAGCGCCCAGGTCAGGCAGGAATTGGTGGATGCCTATTCGCTCTATCTGGCGCTGACCCAGATGATACGGCTTTGCCTCACCGGCGCGTTCGAACGCGACGACGTTCCGCCAGGGCTTTCGGATCTGCTTCTGGCGGTCACCGACCTGCCGGATTTCGGGGTCCTTGAAGCGCATCTCAACGAGACGTCGCAGAAGGCCAGAAAGGATTTCGACCTTCTGCTTCGTGCCAAACAACCGTGACGGCAACCAGCCGTACGGGCGAGAGCATCGGACCCCAAATTGCGACCTGTTTTTGGGAGGTTCCGATGTTCAATCAAAGAGGTAGAGCGGGGGATTGAAGGTCCGCCGCTCTAGCATCGGGGTGACGATGCAACAGGAGAAGACCATGAGAAAGACAACCAGACTTGCACTCGTATTCGCAGCCCTGGCCGGCGCCGTCGGCACCGCAGCCTATGCAGACGAGCAGTCCGGCGCCGGGCCGCGCGACGGCATGATGATGCGCCTCGGCAAGGTCATGAAGGACAATGACGGCACCATCACCTTCGACCAATTCTCCGACGCCATGAACGTGCGGCTGAAGAAGATGGTCGCCGACAATGGCGGCAAGCTGACCGTGGCACAGCTCGCCGACGCACTGGAGAAGGCGCGCTTCGAGCAGATGGCCAGGCGCATCATCGCCCGTTACGACACCAAGGGCGACGGCACGCTGACCGCCGACGACATCGCCAGCCGTCAGAAGAAGGTCTTCGCCATGCTCGACCGCGACAATGACGGTAAGATCGAGAAGAACGAACTGCCGAAGGTTCCCGGCCGTCACCGCCAATGGGACGGCGAGGGCAATGATGGCGCTGACGGCATGCAGTGAGAATTTGAAAACTGCTCCGGCGCCGCGAGCCGCCGGAGACTTATTTTGTCGTTCAGGCAGCGGCCCTGACCGCCTGCGCGGCTTTCTTGATCGGGATGCGTACCGAGACGATCGTGCCGACGCTTTCGGTCGAGCGGATCTTCAACGCGCCACCCTGAAGCTCGGCCAGCGAGCGCGAGATGGCGAGTCCGAGGCCGGAGCCGGCATGGCTCTTGGAGAACTGGTTTTGCACCTGTTCGAATGGCCGCCCGAGCTTGCTCAGCGCCGCCTTCGGGATGCCGCAGCCATTGTCCTCGATCGTCAGGATCAGCGCGCTGGAAATGCTGCGGGCTCTGACCGAAATGTGGCCGCCTTGCCCGGTGAACTTCACCGCATTGGACAGAAGGTTGATGAGGATCTGCTTGATCGCCCTGCGGTCGGCGAACAGCGTCAGCGAATCGGCGATGCGGGTTTCGACGGTGATCGACTTTTCCGCCGCCTGCAGAGAAACGACGCGAACCGTCTCCCTGATAAGCGGGCAGAGATCGATTTCTTCCTGATCCAGCGCGAACTGGCCGGCCTCGATCTTCGACATGTCGAGGATGTCGTTGATGACGCCGAGAAGATATTTGCCGCTGCCGTTGATGTCGGTGGCATACTCTTCGTAACGCGGCGAACCCAGCGGCCCGAACAGTCGCCGTTCCATCAGTTCCGAGAAGCCGATGATCGCGTTGAGCGGGGTGCGCAACTCGTGCGACATGTTGGCCAGGAATTCGGATTTGGCCCGGTTTGCCGCTTCGGCCCGTTCGGTTTCCTTCATGTATTTGCGATTGAGCTCGACGAGCTCACGAGCCCGTTCCTCTTCCGCGCGGCGGGCAAGGCTGAGGTCATGGATTGTCGCCATCAGCCGGCGCTCGCTGTCGACCAGCTTCTCCTGGTGCAGCTTGATCTGGGTGATGTCGGAGCCGACCGAGACGGTGCCGCCGTCCCTTGTCCTTAACTCGTTCACCTGCAGCCAACGGCCGTCGGCAAGCTGGCGCTCGAAGGTCACGCCACCCTGCGGTCCATTGGTATTGGCAAGCCGCCGCTCCGAGGCGAAGGCCAGCATGCGTTCTTCCAGCACGGCGCGTGGGGCGCCCGGCATCACGTCGCGGTCCGACAGGCCGTTGTCCTGCTGGTATTTGGAATTGCACATGATCAGACGCTCGGACGAATCCCACAAGACGAAGGATTCGTTGATGTTTTCGATGGCCGTCCTCAGGCGCAGGTCCGCGGCTTCGGAGCGCAGCGCCAGGTGCCGCTGCTCGGTGACATCGACGGCGATGCCGATCAGCTGGATCTCCGGCGCTTCCGGATCGATAACCTGTGCTCTTGCGCGCATCCAAACCCATTGCCCGTCGGCATGGCGCATCCGGAACACCTGGTCGATATGGTCGATCTCGCGTGCGACGATCCTGCTGGCGAGTTCGAACAAATCGCCGTCCTCGGGATGAATGATTTCGTCGACTTCGCCGAACGACAGCATCGTGTCGCAAGGCTCGTAGCCCAGCATGTCGTACATCGAGCGCGACCAGTACATCTTGCCGCGCACCATGTCCCAATCCCACAGACCGCAGCGGCCGCGTACCAGCGCCATGTCGATGCGCTGGTGGGCTTCGAGATAGATGCGGTCGGCGGTCTGGGCACGCGCCGCCTGGCCGAAATAGGCGTAGAGGATGATGATCAGCACGCCGGCCGTCAGCACGAACAGCGTGACGTTGAGCGAGACCGTCTTGCGCCAGGCGTCAAAGACTGCCTCCTGCGGCACAAACGCTGCTGCGGCACCCCTTCGGCCATTCGCCAGGCTCACTGCCGCGTACCAGTCCTGTCCGCCGATGCTGACCTCCATCACCCCGGCGCGGTTGCCGAACATGAACAGCGGCTGCCCGCCCTGGACGACTCCATCGAGCGATCGCCCCTCCCAGCGCATCGACTGCGGCGATACGGCAATAATCTTGAAAGCGCTGTCGGTGATCGCCAGTACGTGGCTTCGCCCCATCGCGCCCTGACGACCGGTGCTCTCCAACAGGTCCTGGATTGCGCCGGGCGCGGAAACCACCGTCGCGTCGGCGGCGATCGAACTGGCCAGTTGGCCGGCGGCCAGCGCAAGGATCGCCTTGGCGTCGCGCTCGATCTCGTCGCGCTCGTTCATCAGCGACAGAAAGCGCAGCACTGCGATGATCAACAGAAAGATGATGATGAGGGCCGGTATCGATCGCCGCAACAGCGGCTCGGCTGCCAGCAGCCGTCGGTAGGCAGGTTCGGCGATGAGCCGCGTATTGCCTGCGAGACCGTCGCTTCGCGCCTCGCGTCGCTCAAACGCCGTCCCACCGGGCGCGCCCCACGCGTCCGCCTTCGCCATAAATGGCACTCCCCGATTTTCAATCTGCTTGGCGATCCGGCAACGCCGCACTTCCGAATCGTCAGTAAAGAATCAAACGTGATTCGCCTTGTCCAGAGGCGCGGCGAAAAAAGATTAAAAATCGACTAAAATAACGGGGTTTTCGGGCGGGATGGCATTGTGGTGGTGAGTTGGCGCGTTGTCAGGCGAGGGTGCGCTCGACGATGTCTCGCAAATCGGCCGACAGCTTCTCGGTATTGGCGATCGAAAGCAACGCCTCCCTTGCCTTGGCCTGCCGCACCGGTTCGAGCGAGCGCCACGACCTGAGCGCCGTCGCCAGCCTGGCAGCCACCTGCGGGTTGCGTTTTTCGACCTGCAGCACCGTTTCGACGAAAAGCCGGTAGCCCTCGCCGTCGGCGCTATGGAAGCCGGTCTGGTTGGCACTGCAGAACGTGCCGATGAGCGCGCGTACCCGGTTCGGGTTGGCCATCGAGAACGCCGGATGGCTGGTCAAGGCGCGCACCGCGTCGACGGTTTGCGGGCCGGGCACGCTGGCCTGGATCTGGAACCATTTGTCCATGACCAGCGGATCGGTTGCATATTTCGCCTCGAAATCGGCCAGCGCCTTTGTCGCCTCAGGTGAGCCGTGGTGACGGTGCGCAAGCACGGTCAATGCCGCGGCCCGATCCGTCATGTTGGTCGCCGATTGGAAGTGCCGGGCAGCGAGTTCCGCACCTCCCGGCAACAAGGAGAGATAATCCAGCAGGACATTGCGCAGCGCCCGCCGCCCGGCACTGGCCGCATCCGGGCTGAACGGACCATTGTCGGCGAGCCGATCGTAAAGTTTGGAGAATATCTCGCTGTTGGCCTCGGCGATCGCAACCGTCAGCGCCTCGCGCGCCGTGAAAATGGCGTCAGGGTCGATGTTCTTGCCGATGTCGCGGGCGATATCGGCCTCGCCGGGCAGCGCCAGCGCCAGTGCCCGATAGGCCGGTTCGAGCGCTTCGTCGCCGGCTATCTTGCCGGCAAGCTCGGTCAGCCGGGCGCTGAACTCGGGTTGCCTGCGGTCCAGGACCTGACGGAAGGCTGCAATCAGCGCATCGGTCAAAAGCGTGTTGAACGACTGCCAGCGCGAGAAGGCGTCGCTGTCGTGGCCAGCCAGAAAAAACTGGTCGTCGGGCCGCTGCTCGACCGAAAGCGTCACCGGCGCCGAAAAGCCACGGTTGAGCGACATGGCCGGACGCTCGGCAATCTCGGAAAACCGGACGACATGGCGGCGCTTGCGGATATGGATGACGCCGTCCTCGACATTCGCCCCTTCGACGCCGCTATGGGCTATCGCCTCGCCACCGGCGCCAACCAGGCCGAAGGCAAGCGGAATGTGCATCAGCCGCTTGCGGCTTTCCGACGGTGTTGACGGCACTGACTGCTCGATTTCGAGCGTGAATTCCCGCGCCGCCGGATTATACGCCGAACTGACGGTCAGGTTCGGCGTACCGGCCTGATGATACCACAGCGAAAACTGCGACAGGTCGCGACCCGAGACGTCTTCGAACACTTTGATGAAGTCTTCGATCGTCGCCGCCTGGCCGTCGTGACGCTCGAAGTAGAGGTCCATGCCGGCGCGGAACGTCTCGGCGCCGAGGATAGTATGGATCATGCGCACGACTTCCGAGCCCTTTTCGTAGACCGTCGCCGTATAGAAATTGTTGATCTCGCGGTAGCGGCGCGGCCGCACCGGATGCGCCAGTGGCCCTTGGTCCTCGGGAAACTGATGGGCGCGTAGCGTACGAACCTCGGCTATGCGCTTGACGGCGCGCGAGCGCTGATCGGCGGAGAATTCGTGGTCGCGGAAAACCGTCAGGCCTTCCTTCAGGCAAAGCTGGAACCAGTCGCGGCAAGTGATTCTATTGCCTGTCCAATTGTGGAAGTACTCATGCGCGATGATGGCCTCGATATTGGCGAAATCGGTGTCGGTCGCGGTTTCCTGGTCGGCCAGCACATACTTGTCGTTGAAGATGTTGAGACCCTTGTTCTCCATCGCGCCCATATTGAAGTCGGACACGGCGACGATGTTGAAGACATCGAGGTCGTATTCGCGGCCGAATGCCTCCTCGTCCCATTTCATTGACCGTTTCAAAGCGTCCATGGCGTAGCCGGCGAGCCTCTCTTTGCCCGGTTCGACATAGATTCCGAGCTCGACCTTGCGACCAGACAGGGTAACGAAACTGTCCGAGATCTTGCCGAGGTCGCCCGCCACCAGCGCAAACAAATAGGACGGCTTGGGGAACGGATCGTGCCAGACCGCATAGTGCCAGCCGGCGGCAAGCTCGCCGCCGTCGACCGGGTTGCCGTTGGACAAAAGCAACGGCGCCTCACGGCGCTGAGCTTCGATGCGCACCGTGTAGACCGACAGGATGTCGGGACGGTCGAGGAAATAAGTGATGCGGCGAAAGCCTTCGGCCTCGCATTGCGTGCAATAGACGTCGCTGGAGCGATAGAGGCCCATCAGCGCTTCGTTCTGCGCCGGCGCCAACACGGTTTCAATTCTCAGCTGGAAGCGCCTTGCCGCAGGGGGGCTGATGATTGTCAGTTGATCGGGCGTGGCGAGAAAATCCGCAGGGCTCGGTTCGTGGCCGTCGATGGCGATGCTGCGCAGCGTCAGCCCGTCGCCATCCAGCACCAGTGGCACCGACGCCGCAATCCCGTCGCGACGTTCGACCGTCAGCACGGCGGTGACATGTGCTGCTTCAGGCGAAAGGCGGAAAGTCAGGCTGGTTTCCGGAATGAGATAATCACTGGGGCGATAGTCTTCGAGCTTGAAGACCTGGCCGGTATCTGTGCGCATTCCTTGATTTTTCCTGTCGATCCGGGAGCGGCGGGCGGGTCCGCTGGTCCAAATAATTTGAAGTCTGCGCTCTTTACACGAAACGCTCCCTCGACAAAACTGCAGCGACGTCTATTTCAGGCGATCATTTCCCAAGCATCATCGCGAGGCTTCCATGACCGTCGTCACGCCGAAATTCGGGATGAGCGCCTCTGTGTTGCGTCGCGAGGATCAGGCCTTCCTCAAAGGCGCCGGGAAGGCGGGTACGATCGGGTCGACGCATGCCGCGCTCAATGCGGTGACCGACGCGCTCTACCGCGCCTACGGCATCAGGCATATCGACATGCCGGCAACGCCGGCGCGCATATGGGCGGCGATCGAGGAAGCAAAAGGGGCGTGACAGCCGAACCGGACTTGCCAGTGCTTGCTGCCGGCGACCACGCCGGCGAACACAGCACGCTGACCGGGATCGTGCTCAAGATCGTATCGGTGGCGGTCTTCGTCGGCATGTCGTCCTGCATCAAGGCGGCAGGCACCGTGCCGGCGGGCCAGATCGTCTTCTTCCGCTCCTTCTTTGCCATCTTTCCGATCATCGCCTTCCTCGCCTTCCAGGGAAAACTCGGAACGGCCTTTTCGACAAAGCGCCCGCTCAACCACATTGCGCGCGGCGTCGTCGGTGTCTGTGCCATGGGGCTCGGCTTCTTCGCGCTGACGCGGCTGCCGCTGCCGGAGGCGATCACGCTGAACTACGCGCAGCCGCTGCTGGTCGTGGTGTTCAGTTCGATCTTCCTCGGCGAAGCCATCCGCATCTATCGCTGGAGTGCGGTTGCCGTCGGCCTGGTCGGGGTGCTGATCATCTCGTGGCCGGAACTGACGCTGCTCAGTTCGGGCGCTGCCCTTGGCGATCAGGAGGTGCTCGGCGTCATCGCCGCCCTAATAGCCGCGGCGATCTCGGCCATCGCCATGCTCCTGGTTCGCAACCTCGTCCAGAGCGAGCGGACGGCGACCATCGTGCTGTGGTTTTCGGTAACTGCGAGCGTCATGGCGCTGCTTTCGCTGCCATTTGGCTGGCAGGCGCTGACGCCAGCACAGGCGGGGCTTCTGATTGCCGCGGGTTTTTGCGGCGGGCTTGGCCAGATCCTGATGACCTCGGCCTATCGCCATGCCGAGGCTTCCGTCGTGGCACCTTTCGAATACACTTCGATGATCCTCGGCGTCGTCGTCGGCTATCTGGTCTTTGGCGACGTCGCAACGATCAACATGCTGGTCGGCGGCATGATCGTGGTTGCGGCGGGGATTTTCATCATCTGGCGCGAGCGCCAGCTGGGTCTCGAACGCACCCGCACCCGCAAGGCCGTCGCGCCGGAAGGGTGATCAGCCCTTCGCTGCGTCGGTCCGCTCTTTCGCCAGCCGCATCAGCACCGCCCGCGTCTGCTCGTCGGCGGGGAAAAAAGATTCGATCGCCAGCTCCGACAGCGTTACGTCGAGCGGCGTGCCGAACACGGTGATGGTGCTGATGAAGGACAGCACCGCGTCGCCATGGGCAAGCTTGAGCGGATGGACAATCGCGTTCGGTTCGACCGGCGCCGGCCGGCTGCCTTTAAGGCCGGACGGATAGGCCCGAAGCTCGCGCTCGAGCTCGACCAGAACCGGATCGGCGGTAGCGTCGTTTTGCCGCTTCAGCCGCTCCAGAAGATGCGTCCGCCATTCCGCAAGGTTGACGATGCGCGGTGCGATGCCGCCGGGATGCAGGCTGAGGCGCAACACGTTGACCGGCGGCTTCAGCAGGGAGGCATCGGCGACATTGGCGAGGAACGGGCCGATGGCGGCGTTCGCCGACACCAGGTTCCAATGCCGGTCGACGGCAAGCGCCGGGAAAGGCTCGTGCGCCTTGAGCACGGTCTCGACCGCCGCCATCGCCGGTGCCATCGAGGCATCGTCAAGTGGTCGTTCGCTGAAGCTCGGGGCAAAGCCGGCGGCCAGCAGCAGCTGGTTGCGCTGCCTGAGCGGGATCGAAAGCTGCTCCGCCAGATGCAGCACCATATCACGCGAGGGTGCGGCGCGGCCGCTTTCCACGAAACTCAAATGCCGCTGAGAGATCTCGGCCTCCATAGCAAGGCCGAGCTGGCTCATGCGCCGGCGTGTACGCCATTCGCGAATGAGACTGCCGGCGGAAATCTGGGCTGCTGTCATGACGAGATGACTAGGTCGGCAGTGGGCGCATTTCAATTACCTGCGAGGTCATGATGCCGCCCTTCCTTCCTCGCAAGAGGAGAACGGAAGACGCGCTCGGCAATCTTACCCAAGCGCCCGCAACTTCGCCCTCACTTCGAGGAAATCCCGCCATGCCAGCTTCTTGTGCGCCGGCGTTCTCAACAAATAGGCCGGATGCAGGGTCGGCATGGCCGGAATGGCGACGCCGGACGGGGTCGTGTGGACGCGCCAGTTGCCGCGCAGCCGTAATATGCCTTCGGAGGTGTTGAGCAGGGTCTTTGCCGACGGGCCGCCGAGGTTGACCAGCACCTTCGGATTGACCAGTTCGATCTGCCGCTCGATGAACGGCCGGCAGATCTCGGTCTCGTGCGGCGTCGGCGTGCGGTTGCCCGGCGGCCGCCAGGGAATCACGTTGGCAATGTAGGCAGATGTCCGGTCAAGACCGATCGCGGCCAGCATGCGGTCGAGCAGCCGGCCCGAGCGGCCGACGAACGGCAAGCCCTCTATGTCCTCGTCGCGCCCCGGCGCTTCGCCGACCAGCATCACCTCGGCAGTCGGATTGCCGTCGGCGAACACCAGGTTCTTGGCGGTGAATTTGAGATTGCAGCCGTCGAATGCCGCCATGTGCTGGCGAAGCTCGTCGAGGCTTGCCGCTGATCTCGCCAGTTGCCGCGCCAATGCCGCTTGCGCCTCGTCGGGCACCGTTGACATGGCCGGGGACGTTCGCACTGCCGGTGCTGTATTCGGTCTCTCGCCCATTTCGGCGCGCGACACGCTCGTCGAGCGTTGTGGCGCCGCATTTTCACCGGCCGGCATAGCGGCCGCCGCAGGCACCCGCACCGGTGGCCTGGCTTCTGCAAACCTGTTCACCGGCTGTTCTTCAAGTGCCTCGTCGACGCCGGCGCTGGCGTAGAAGGCCAGCAGCTCGGCGAGATCGGCTCGGCTATTGTGGGGGGCGGCAGTCATGGTTTCACATTCGGCCGCGGCGCTTGAATTTGCAAGTTCAGCTCGACGGTATGCGCGGATCCTGCACCAGATAGAACGTCCAGCGCGGCGTGTAGTCGGTGATCAGGAAATAGAAGCTGGCGGTCTTCAGCGGGTCGATCTTGCCGTTCTTGAACAGCAGGCGGTCATAGGGTTCGAAATTGCGGTCGAAATCGGCGTAGCTGCTCGACCAGATATTTTCGGGGGTTTTGTTACGCTGGTCGAACGACAGGCCGTCGCCGAACACGCTCGGCTGGTCGAGGATCTCCTGGAGTTCGAACTGGAACTCGACCCAGGCCTGGCCGCTATTGTTGAGCACGTCGATGCGCATATACATGAGACCATTGGCGAAGTCTCCCGCCTTGCCGAACGGCTGGATCGGCTTTGTCGTGCGAATGGCCAGCGTTACCGGCGTCGCTGAATTCAGCTCTTCGGTGATGACCAGCGGATCCTCCTTCGTGCCGATGCCGGAAGCCCCGGTGATGCGGAAGCCGCCGCGCTCGTCGGAAAAGGAATAGGCGCCGGTCGCCCAGACCAGTTGCTGCTCGGCATGGGCATCGAGGGCCGTCAGCGACAGAAGCGCCAAGAGTGCCGCACGGCAAATCCGGCCGGGCGTGAAAAAAAAGCGCGTCGATGAAAAGCCAGCCGGCCCGAATATGCGCATGGCGGGAAGTATGGCCGATAAGCAAGCTGTCGAACAATTAAAAAAGGTCGGTGCGACATATCTCTGCAAACGGAATAGGATTGAAGATTGATGCTCGACAAGGCGAATCTGTGCGGCAGGACGTGACTTTTTGACGAAATCGGTATTGTCACGTCCGCGCCGGTTTCCCGTCGCTATTTGATGCGCTATGCAGCGCGTGAGCCAGCAAGATGCCGGGACTAGCGAGCCAGTGAGGGGTCGATGAGCGATATCGAACGCGAAAGCATGGAATTCGACGTGGTCATCGTCGGCGCCGGCCCGGCCGGCCTTGCCGCCGCGATCCGTCTCAAGCAGGTCAATCCCGAGCTTTCCGTCGTCGTGCTGGAAAAGGGCGGCGAAGTCGGCGCGCACATCCTGTCCGGCGCCGTCGTCGATCCGATCGGCATCGACCGGCTGCTGCCCGGCTGGCGCGAAGAGGAGGGTCATCCCTTCAGGACACCGGTCACCGACGACCATTTCCTGGTTCTCGGCCCCGCCGGTTCGTTCCGTCTGCCCAATATCCTGATGCCGCCGCTGATGAACAATCACGGCAACTATGTCGTCTCGCTCGGCAATGTCTGCCGCTGGCTGGCGACAAAGGCCGAAGCGCTGGGCGTCGAGATCTATCCGGGCTTCGCCGCGGTCGGCCTGCTCTACAACGAGGCCGGTGCGGTCACCGGCGTCGTCACCGGCGACATGGGCGTCGAGAAGGACGGCACGCACGGTCCGGGCTTTGCGCCGGGCATGGCGCTGATGGGCAAATATGTCTTGATCGGTGAGGGCGCGCGTGGCTCGCTCGCCAAACAGCTGATCGCCAAATACCGCCTTTCCGACGGCCGCGAGCCCGGAAAATACGGCATCGGCCTCAAGGAACTCTGGCAGGTCAAACCGGAAAACCACCGGCCGGGCCTTGTCCAGCATTCCTTTGGCTGGCCGCTCGATATGAAGACCGGCGGCGGCTCCTTCCTCTACCATCTCGAGGACAACCAGGTGGCAGTCGGCTTCGTCGTTCACCTGAACTACAAGAACCCCTATCTGTCGCCCTTCGACGAGTTCCAGCGCTTCAAGACCCACCCGGCGATCCGCGGCACCTTCGAAGGTGCCAAGCGGCTGGGCTATGGTGCCCGCGCCATCACCGAAGGCGGCTGGCAGTCGGTGCCGAAACTGTCCTTCCCCGGCGGTGCGCTGATCGGCTGCGCGGCCGGCTTCGTCAACGTGCCGCGCATCAAGGGCTCGCACAATGCCGTGCTCTCCGGAATGCTGGCGGCCGAGCATGTCTGTGATGCGATAGCCGCCGGCCGCGCCAATGACGAGCTGGCCTCCTACGAGGCCGCCTGGCGCGCCACCGATATCGGCAAGGACCTGAAGAAAGTGCGCAACGTCAAGCCGCTATGGTCGCGCTTCGGCACCATTGTCGGCGTCGGCCTTGGCGGCCTCGACATGTGGCTGAACACGCTGTTCGGCTTCTCGCCCTTCGGCACGATGAAGCACGGCAGGGCCGACTACGCCACGCTGGAACCGGCCGCCGCGCACCAGAAGATCGCCTACCCGAAGCCGGACGGGGTGCTGACCTTCGACCGGCTGTCGTCGGTGTTCCTGTCCAACACCAACCACGAGGAAAACGAGCCGGTGCATCTGCTCGTCGCCGACATGGACCTGCAGAAGCGCTCCGAGCATGACGTCTATGCCGGGCCCTCGACGCGTTACTGCCCGGCCAGCGTCTACGAATGGGTCGACAAGGACGGCAATGCCGCCGCCGATCCTGCCGCCAAGGATGTGCGCTTCGTCATCAACGCGCAGAACTGCGTGCACTGCAAGACTTGCGATATCAAGGACCCGAACCAGAACATAAATTGGGTGCCGCCACAGGGCGGCGAGGGCCCGGTCTACCAGAACATGTAAGTCACAAGGTTTGCTCCGGACCAAACAAGATGAGGAGCAGCGCAACCGTAGGATTGTTGAATAGACCGCCTGCCTGTGTTTCCTTTCTGTGACGACAGGGAGGAAGGAAAATGCGTCTGGCAGTTCTGACGAGCGTTGTGGCGATCGGGGCGTTGTGCACCCCTTCAGCCTTGGCCGACACTAAAGTATTGGTCAAGACACGAACTTACAACATTGCCGGAACCACCGGCGCGGCACTGATCGAGGCCATGGATCGCCGGGGGCCGAAGCACGGCTTCATGACCCACGCCATCGCGCAGACCGGCTACAGCGTCGATGATTGGACCTTCGACGCCCATCGGGAAAACGGCGTCTGCCGCCTGCGCCGGGCCAACGGGACGCTCAATCTCTTCTATACCTATCCCCGACTAGTCTCAGCCACGTCGCCTGCGCTGCAGAAGCGCTGGAAGCGGTTCTTCGCTGGCGTCCGCGCCCATGAAGAGACCCATGGCCGCATCGCCAGACAGATGATGCGGGCCACCGAAAAGTCGGTTCGGGGGCTGACAGTCGGTGATGACCCGCACTGTTTCGAGGCACGTCGCGAGGCGAAGCGCCGGATCAATGCCATCTATGCCGAATACGAGGCAAAGCAGATCGCCTTCGATGCGCACGAGCATCGCGACGGCGGCCCTGTCGAGCACCTCATCCGCGCTTTTGTGGGCCAGTAATAAGCCAGGTCGAGATTGGACTGCGGATTTTCAGCTTCGCGTCCCGCCAGGCAGCGCCGCAAGCGCGGTCGCCGTCTGGTGCTCGTCGAGCGGCTTTTGTTCATCCGACCGTAGCGAAAACTCCACCAGCACCGGCAGATGGTCTGAGCCGGTGTCTTCCAGCTTCGACGCCGAACGGATGATGATAGCGCCCTTGCTGAAAACCTGGTCGATCGGCAGTCCGGCGAAGCGCAGGAAATCCGGCAGCCTTCTGTAGAGCCAGGTCGGCCCGACCGACGGCATTACAGTCAGCTTGCCAAGCGATGCGACGCGCCGGACGGCGGCGCTCCATGGTGCTGCGTTGCAGTCGCCCGCCAGGATCGACGTCTCGCCAAGCGAGGCGATTTCGTCAGACAACCCTCCAATCTGCCGTGATTGGTTGTGCGGCCATGGCCAAGTGAGGTGGATGGCGGCGACATCGACGTCGGTTCCGCCGAAATCGACCGTGGCGATCGCCATCGCGCCGCGGCTGTCGCAGTGCGGCTCCGTGCCTATGGCAAACGGTCGTCTGGACAGCAGCGCAACGCCGAACACGCCATTGGGATATGGGCAGAGGATCCGGTGGGGATAGGCGCCGGACAGCAGTCCAAGCTTTGCCTTCCACATCTCGGACACCTCGTCGAGGGTGATCACATCAGGCTGGGTCCGGCCGATCAGCGACAGCACCTTCTCAGGCGTTGGATTGTTGAACCTGAGGTTCATCTGCAGCAGGCGGTAGACTGGCTCGTCACCGGGTTTGGCTTCGTAGGCCGCCTGCACCTGCCATAGCCGCGAAAGCGGCAAGGCATTCGACGTGGTGGCAAAGGAGGCTACCGCAAACAGCAATGCGGCCGCCGCCTGCAGGCGAAACGAGGTGGCGAGCAGCGGCAGCGCGCAAAGCGCCATCAGCACGGAAAAATGGACGCGGAAATGAGCAAAGGAATCGAGGGCCGGATGCAGCGATCCGAAGAACCCGGCCACCAGCGCGGCCGAGAGTGCAAGCATTGCGACGAATGCCAGCGCAACCGTCATGTCCAGAACACGTGCCATCGCTTTGTCTATCGGCAGAAATGCGGCTCAATCAAGATGACGAAATGTCCTGACCTGGACCGACACATGCGATTCGGCATCTACTGGAAGGCAGTTTCCGAAAAGCTCCTGAGCTTGCGCGAATGCAGTCGCTCCATCGGCATTCCAGCCAGCTTCTCCATCGCCCTGATGCCGATGGTCAGGTGCTGCGCTACTTGCCGCTTGTAGAACTCGGTCGCCATGCCGGGCAACTTCAATTCGCCATGCAGCGGCTTGTCGGATACGCAAAGCAGCGTGCCATAGGGCACCCGGAAGCGGAAGCCATTGGCGGCGATCGTCGCCGATTCCATATCGAGCGCGATCGCCCGCGACTGCGACAGCCGCTGCACCGGCCCGCGCTGGTCGCGCAGCTCCCAATTGCGGTTGTCGATAGTGGCGACGGTGCCGGTACGCATGATGCGCTTGAGGTCGTAGCCGGAAAGCCCGGTGACCTCGGCGACCGCTTCCTGCAGCGCCACCTGGATTTCGGCCAGCGGCGGAATCGGCACCCAGACCGGAAGATCGTCGTCGAGGACATGGTCTTCCCGCACATAAGCATGCGCCAGCACATAATCCCCCAGCGCCTGGGTGTTGCGCAGGCCGGCGCAATGGCCGAGCATCACCCAGGCATGCGGCCGGAGCACCGCGATGTGGTCGGTGATCGTCTTGGCGTTGGAAGGTCCAACGCCAATATTGACCATGGTGATGCCGCCATGGTTCGGCTTCTTCAGATGATAGGCCGGCATCTGCGGCAGGCGAGGCGGCGCGGCACCCTCACCGGGCGCGCTGTCCCCGACTTTGGTCACGATATTGCCCGGCTCGACGAACTCGACGTATCCGTCACCGCCATTGGCCATCAAATCGCGTGCACGGGCGACGAATTCGTCGATGTAGAACTGGTAGTTGGTGAACAGCACGAAGTTCTGGAAATGCTGGGGACTGGTCGCCGTATAATGCGACATCCGGTGCAGCGAATAGTCGATCCGTTGCGCGGTGAACGGTGCCAGCGGCCGTGCCTCGCCCAATGCCACTTCGAACGTGCCGTTGGCGATCTGGTCGTCGGTGCCGTCGAGATCCGGCACGTCGAACAGGTCACGGATCGGCCGTTTGATGCGTTCCGCGGCAGTGCCGTCGACATGAGTGCCCTCGAGAAAGGCGAAATGCAGCGGGATGGGAGTGGTCGATTCCGAGACCGTGACCGGAACGCCGTGGTTGCGCATGATCAGGCGAAGCTGTTCGGTGAGATAACTCTCGAAAAGAGCCGGCTGGGTGACGGTGGTCGAGAAATGCCCCGGCGTCGGCATGTGGCCATAGGCCTGCCGCGAGTCGATCTGGGTGAATGAACTCGTGGTGACGCCGATCTCCGGATAGAAGGCCCGGTAGCGTTTGTTGTTGTCACCGCCCGCGGCGAGAGCGGTAAATGAATCGCGCAGGAATTTGGTATTGCGATCGTAAAGCACCTGGAGGGCTGCAACCGCCTTCTTGGCGTCGTCGAAGCTCTTTCGGCCAAACGGCTCCGGCGTGACGACTGATTCAATGGCTTGGGGATAGATTCGCTTTTCCATGACCCAATATAGAGAGTTGGGCGCGCAGTTGGGAGGGGGTAAGGTGATCTCAGAACGCCTGTTGGCGTTTTCTTTCCAGCGGCCTTAAGCGCGTCGCGTTCGTCCGGCCTCATGCGACACGCTTTAGGTTCTTGCTTTTATGCATGCCGTTGTCGCAAAACCGCTGCACACTTTTGCGCGACATGCATTAGCCGCGCCGCAAGCTTACCAGCAGCACAAAGCCGATGCCGGACTTCCTCGGCGCAGGCGCCTCGATGGTCGAACCAGCATCGGCGCGCATCGTCGGCACGGCCAGGACCGGGGCCGCCAGGAGCATCAGGATGAGCGCCGTCCGCGGCAGAAGCCGAAGGGTCTTGACGATGTTGGCGGTGAGGCGGGTCATGGCGTGGGTTTCAATATCTCGCTGTCGGGTTCAGTGGCGAAGCTGGTTCGGGCAACCGAGCCGGCAGGAAATGGCGACGTCCCAGGCGCGGGCCGGCCGGCCGGCTTGGGCGACAAGGACGGCGAACAACATGCCGAACAGGCTCATCAGCAGGCAGACGATGGTGAAGCGGCGGGCAAGCATTGCGCGGTGTCTCCTTCAACACGCATGACAATGCCTTGCCCAGGCTGAACCGGCTCTGATGCCGCCGTTCATCTGGGGTTCAAAATGGTTGATGATCTCTGGGCGGGCCGCCTTGAAAGCAGCGACCTATGGCGACGCCGTGGCTGCCAGACCGACAACATGAAAACGGGGCCGACTGGCCCCGCTCACCACGGCAGGAAGGGCTCGATCAGAGCTTGTGCCAGGTCTGGCTTTTGCAGATCAGCCCGCCGAAAACGCAGCCGCTCATCTTGAGTGAACTGCCGGAAAGGGAAGCCTTGCCCGAATAGGTCTTGTCGGTTTCCGGGTCGGTTATGGTGCCGGCATATTTGTTGGCGCCGGCCACCTTCAGTGAACCGATGTTCTTGCCGGCAAATTTGCCGGATTTGAGCGTAATCGAAAATGCCCCGCCGCCACCCGAAATGGCGGCAGTCGATCCGGCTTGCGTTTTCCAATTGCCTTCGATCGGATCGGCCAATGCCGCGCCGGTCATCATTATTGCGGCCGCGAGGGCCAGGCTCACTTGTCGAAACATGTCTCTCCTCCCTCAGGCAAGTCCAATCGGGCTCCGTCCCGGCTGTCTGCCCCTTACGCAAACGTAAGCTAGTCCAGCTCCCGGAAAAACAAAAGCGGTGCCGCGACGGAAGGGTTGCGGGTTTTTGCCCGCTCCCGAACGGCCGCGCTGGCGAAAAATGAAACGGGCCGCACACGTCTTTGTCTTCTGTGGTTAGCGGAGTCTTGATCCGCGCCTCGCAAGTTTTCTTCAAATTTTGTGCAAACCGGCGCGATTGCTGGCTTTGTATCCTTAACGAATTTTCGCGTTTACCTCTTGTTTTAGCTTTGTTTTCTTCAAATTAAGCACGCCATTTAACGACGGATTCAAGCCTCCGCGGCATTCTCGAAAGCATCGAAAGAGCGGCCGCCCCCGAAGGTAATCAAGGACACCGAGGGACAGACGGAGACAGCTCTCGGGAGCCAGAACAGGGGATTTGAAATGGCACGTTTTGAAATGCTTGAAGCCGGCTTCGGCGCCATGGGGGCAACTGCCCAGGCCGATATTCTTTTCGAGTTGGGCATGATGTATGCGACCGGCCGCGATTGCGAGACCGATGTCGTCGCGGCCCACAAATGGTTCAACATCGCCGCGATCAAGGGTTCGGCCCGCGCCGCGGAACTGCGCTCTGAATTGTCGGCCGCCATGTCGAAGGGGGAGATCGCCAAGGCGCTGCGCGAAGCCCGCGAATGGATGACGATGCACTGAATTCGCCGGCATCGACTTCACAGGGGTACTGACCTCACGACAGGGACGCTTCGGATCAAAGCCGCGCAGACGGCTGGACCCGAAAATCAAGGCCGCGCAAGACGGCTGGGCCAACAAGAACACGGCAGGCGGACGAGCCGTGCAATAAACCCTACAAAACAGGGAAGGCGAGCGGATCCCGGTGCTGATACCTCGGGAAGCTCGATGAGAAAAGCTGCGACCGGCCGGAACAAGGCTGGCGCGGCTTTGTCTTTGGGACAGCGTGTTGCAGGCCCAATCGAGTGCCGCCGATGCGTCTAGACAGGCTTGGCGAAGGGTGAAATTCTCCCGCCCACTCTGGAAGAGGCGCGGCCGGGCGGCCGCGCGAGAGTGGAGGAGTGTATCACCATGAAAAAGTTGGGTATTTTGAGCGCGGCCATAGTGGGCCTGATGATGAGTGCGCCGATTGCCTTCGCCGACGACATCACCTTTTCGGTGGTCGGACCGATGACCGGTCAGCTTGCCACCATCGGCGACCAATTCAAGCAAGGCGCGCAAGCCGCCGCCGACGCGATCAACGCGGCCGGCGGCGTCGATGGCCGCCAGATCAAGCTCGACGTCCAGGATGACCAGTGTGATCCGAAACAGGCGGTTTCGGTCGCCAACCGCGTCGTTGCCAACGGCGTCAAGTTCGTCGATGGCCATGCCTGTTCGGGCTCGAGCATCCCGGCCTCCGCGGTCTATGCCGAAGCCGGCGCGCTGATGATGAGCCCGGCTTCGTCGAACCCGGTGCTGACTGACGCAGCGGCGAAAGCCGGCTGGCCGACGATCATGCGTCTCTATACGCGCGACGACGCGCAGGGCGCTTTCATCGGTCCATGGATCGCCAAGAAATATGCCGGCAAGAACGTCGTCATCCTGCACGACAAGAGCGCCTATGGGCAGGGCGTCGCCGATGTCGTCAAGGCAACGATGAACCAGAACGGTCTCAACGAGATCCTCTACGAGGGCATCAACGCCGGTGAAAAGGACTACGCGGCGCTTGTCACCAAGCTCAAGGACCTGAAGGCTGACGTCGTCTATTTCGGCGGCTACCACCCCGAAGCCGGCCTCATCCTGCGCCAGTCGGCGGAACAGAACCTGAAATTCCAGCTGATCATGCCGGACTCGATTGCCACGCCGGAATTCTGGCAGGTTTCCGGCCCGGCCGGCGAAGGCACCATGTTCGTCTTCCCGTCGGATCCGCAGGCGAAGCCCGAAGCCAAAGAAGCCATCGCCAAGATCAAAGCCGGCGGCTTCGTGCCGGAGGGCTTCACGCTGTTTTCCTATGCGGTGATCCAGGCCTTCGCCGAGGGCATCAAGCGCGCCGGCAGCGACGACCCGGCCAAGGTTGCCGAAGCTTTGAAGAGCGGCGAGCCGATCAGCACCGTCGTCGGCGCGGTCACTTTCGACGAAAAGGGCGACCTCAAGAACGTCAGCTACGACATCAACCAGTGGCACGACGGCAAATACGCGCCGATCCAGCCGTAATGGCCGCGGCGCCGCAAGACGCGCTGCTGTAATCGAACATGGCCGGGGTCAAACCCGGCCATGTTGTTTTTGGCGACGCCTTTGTGACGCGTTCGAGATCACTTCGTGGATAGGGAAACAGCAGTCAACTGGGGTTCCTCGGCAAAGCGAACCAGCACGGTCCCGTCGGTGACCTGCGCGCCTTCGGCAGCAATCTCGGCGATAACCCCGTCATGGGGCGCGGCAATGGTGTGCTCCATCTTCATCGCCTCCAGGATCAGCAGCGGCTGGCCCTTGATCACGGACTCGCCTCTGGCTGCACGCACCAATTTGACCAGGCCGGGCATTGGTGCGCGCAGGCTGCCGGAAGCGGCGGCGGCTTCGTCGGCTCGCGCCAGCGGATCCGGCACGGCAAAACCGTAGCCGATTGCGCCATCGAAGACCGTGACGTGGCCCGGCCAGCGGGCGAGGCGAGGCGCCGCGCGAAGATCATGCGAATTGACACGCTCATAGGGCGCATCCAGCACCACCTCGAACCGTCCGTCCGGCCGCACCGACACGCGCGCGACGATCTCCTGCTCGCCAAATTTCAGCAGGGTGCGCCGCGCTACAGCGTGGAAATGCGCATAGCCGGCCAGTGACGACCAGGGATCGTCCGAGGACGGCAAGTCGCCCGCACCAGACGCGGCAAGTGCCGCGGCGGCAATTGTCTCACCGCTCGGCGGCGGGACCGCCGTCAACGCCTGCTGATGCCTGGCGATCAGGCCGGTATCGACATCGCCCGCCGCAAAATCCGCATCAGCGGCCAGCGCGGCAAGAAAGCCAGTGTTGACCGTTGAGCCGGCGATTTCTGTCTGCGACAGCGCCGCGCCAAGTGCTGTGAGCGCCGCCCGTCTGTCCTTGCCATGAACGATCAGCTTGGCGATCATCGGGTCGTAAAACGGCGAAATCGCATCGCCGGCGCGCACACCGGTTTCGATGCGCATGGTTGCACCCTCCGGTGCCGGCTGCGGAAATTTCAAATGGTGCAAGGTGCCAGTCGCCGGCAAAAACCCCCTTGCCGCGTCCTCGGCATAGATACGCGCCTCGAAGGCGTGGCCGGAGAGCGCGATCTCGCTCTGCGTCTTCGGCAGTTTTTCGCCGGAGGCTACCCGCAACTGCCACTCGACCAGGTCGATGCCGGTGACCATTTCGGTGACGGGGTGCTCGACCTGCAGGCGGGTGTTCATTTCCATGAACCAGAAACGGTCGGCCTTCAGACCTTGCGAGGCATCGACGATGAACTCGATGGTACCGGCGCCGGAATAGTGGATTGCCTTGGCGGCTTTCACCGCCGCCTCGGTCATCGCCTTGCGCAGTGCCGGCGTCATGCCCGGGGCAGGCGCCTCCTCGATCACCTTCTGGTGGCGGCGCTGCGCCGAGCAGTCACGTTCGTGAAGATGTACGGCGTTGCCGAAATTGTCACCAAACACCTGCACTTCGATGTGGCGCGGCTTGTCGACATATTTTTCCACCAAGACGCGGTCGTCACCGAACGCGGCTTTCGCCTCGCGCCGCGCGCCCGACAATGCTTCCGAAAAATCATCGGGATGCTCGACACGCCGCATGCCCTTGCCGCCGCCGCCGGCGCGCGCCTTGATCAGTACGGGGTAGCCGATCTCGCGCGCCTTGGAGGCGAGCAACACGATCTCCTGCGCTTCGCCATGGTAGCCCGGAACGACAGGCACGCCGGCCTTTTCCATCAGCCGCTTGGCCGCGTCCTTCAGTCCCATGGCACGGATCGAGGCCGCCGACGGCCCAATGAAGATCAGCCCAGCCGCCGCGACCTGGTCGACGAATTCGGGGTTTTCCGAAAGAAAGCCGTAGCCCGGATGGATGGCCTCGGCACCTGTGGCCAAGGCCGCCGCGATGATCTTGTCGCCGCGCAGATAGCTTTCGTTGGCGGGAGAGGCGCCGATATGCACCGCTTCGTCGGCCATTTCGACATGCAAGGCGTGAGCATCGGCGTCGGAATAGACGGCGACGCTGCGCACACCCATCCTGCGTGCCGTGCGGATCACCCGGCAGGCGATCTCGCCACGGTTGGCGATCAGGATCTTGGCGAACATCGGGCCTCCACAGGCAGAGCTTGCCGCTAACGGCGCGAATTCTCTCTACGCGAGCTGCGGCGATGTCCTGCTTTGTAGTCTGGCGGTCAAAGGGTAGGCAAGCGAGGCCTGCCTACTTTGAGGCCGCGATTTCGCAAGCTCCCCCGGTTGTGACCTTGTAACGGTTGCGGGTGGCCTGGCAGGATTTCATCGCCATATCCTCGGCAGCCTTTTGCGACGGCGCATTCAAGCGTGAGCCGCACAGGATGTACAACGAACGCACCCGGGAATACGGAGTGGTCGCATAAGCTGAATGGCCGCTGGCCGCCACATAGGCCTTATATGCCTTGGTGCATGGCCGATCCGCGGTTGCCGGAAAATACGGGTAGAAGCGGACGTCGCCCTTGCTTCCAGCCAGCGATTCCGCAGCGCCGACACTGGGGCTCGAGATTAGAAGCAACCCAGCTATTAGCGAGAGGACTGCTTGTTTGACGCTGATAGACTTCATTTTTTCCCATCCATTGGAAACGTCGAAGGCCGCCGAGTGTCGGCCTATTTGGAGGCAGCTATGGCGCATGCCCCTGCAGTCGTGACCTTGTACTTGCTGCGCGCGGACTGGCAGGACTTCAACGCCAGTGCTTCAGCAGCCTTCTGGGATGGTGCATTCAGATAAGCACCGCAAATAGTGAATTCGGTTGCCCAGTTGAATGGCGTCATCGCATAGGCCGAGTGACCGCCAGCCGCCACGTAGTCCTTGTAATTTTTGCCGCAGCCTCCGATTGTACCCGGTGCAAAATAGACCGGAAAACGGCTGTCGCCCTTGCACGAGCAGTGCAAGTACCGATATGGCTGTTCGCCTGATGGATAAAGATTTCATTGCCCAACCCATTTGAAAAACCCCAACACTGTAGATATTCGCTTATTTAGAGGCGGCGATTTCGCAGCCCCCACCTGTTGTAACCCTGTAACTGTTGCGGGTGGCCTGACAGGATTTCAACGCCAACTCTTCGGCAGCTTGCTGTGACGGTGCATTCAAGCGCGAGCCGCAGATGATGTACAGCGAACGCACCCGGGAATACGGAGTGGTTGCATAGGCTGAATGGCCGCCGGCCGCTACATAGGCCTTGTAGGCCCTGGTACATTCATCCTTCGGGTTCTGCGGCAAATAGGGATAGAAACGGGTCTCGCCCTTGCTTCCCGCCAACGACTCCGCTGCACCGACGCCAGGCGTCGCTAATATAAGCAACCCCGCAAGTATATGCACAGTTGTTCTCTGAAAAACCCGCCGCCTCATCTTCGCCCAATCCCCATTGGTATTTGCGATGATCAATAGCCGTGATTCTTTCGTCTGGCCAGATCAAGAAGCAAAAAATAGTCGGGAGATGTGGTGGGTTGTCGCCTGCGCAGGATCACACCCTGCCGAGTGCGGCAACGACCCACTGATACAGTTCGGCCGTCGGCTCGTCGAAGCAGCAGAAAATGACGGCTTCCGGAACGACGTTCTGGCCGATGAAGGCACTCACGGTACCGACGGCAATTTGCGTCGCCTGGTCCTTTGGATAGCGGTAGACGCCGGTCGAGATCGCTGGAAACGCCACCGTCCGGCAGTCCTTTGCGGCGGCGATTTCGAGCGACCGGCGATAGCAGGAGGCGAGCAGTTCGGCTTCTCCTTTGCTGCCGCCTTGCCAGACCGGCCCGACCGTATGGATGATGTAGCGCGCGGGCAGCTTGTAGCCCTTGGTGATTTTTGCGTCTCCGACCTTGCAGCCATTCAGCATCCGGCATTCGGCCAGAAGCTCGGGGCCGGCCGCGCGGTGAATGGCGCCGTCCACGCCACCGCCGCCGAGAAGCGAGGTGTTGGCGGCGTTGACGATGGCATCGACCGCCAGCTTCGTTATGTCGCCGGTTTGAATGCGAATCCTCGGGCCGGTTTCGCTCATCTCACATCCTGAACACGCCGAAGCGTGTCTCCTCGATCTCGGCGTTGAGCGCGGCCGAAAGGCTGAGCGCCAGCACCTCGCGGGTCTTGGCCGGGTCGATGATGCCGTCGTCCCAGAGCCTTGCCGACGAATAGAGCGGGTGGCCTTCGTGCTCGTACTTCATCAGGATTGGCTTCTTGAATTTCGCTTCCTCCTCGGCGCTCCATTCGCCGCCCTTGCGCTCGATGCCTTCGCGCTTGACGACGGCCAGCACCGTTGCCGCCTGCTCGCCGCCCATCACCGAAATGCGGGCATTCGGCCACATCCACAGGAAGCGTGGTGAATAGGCGCGTCCGCACATGCCGTAATTGCCGGCGCCGAACGAGCCGCCGATGATCATCGTTACTTTCGGCACCTTGGCGGTGGCGACCGCCATCACCAGCTTGGCGCCGTCCTTGGCGATGCCGCCGGCCTCGTATTTTCGCCCGACCATGAAACCGGTGATGTTCTGTAGGAAAATCAGCGGCACCCTGCGCTGGCAGCACAGTTCGATGAAGTGCGCGCCCTTCAGCGCGCTTTCCGAAAACAGCACGCCATTGTTGGCGACGATGCCGACCGGCATGCCGCTGAGGTGGGCGAAACCGGTGACCAGCGTGGTGCCGTAATTCTGCTTGAACTCATCGAACTCGGAGCCGTCGACGATTCGGGCGATCACCTCGCGCACGTCGTAAGGCTGGCGCAGATCCGTCGGTACGATGCCGTAGAGTTCATGTGGATCGTGAAGCGGCGGAATCGATTTCTTCAGGGCCAGGCTTACAATTTTGTTCCGATTCAGGTTTTTGACGATCCGCCGGCATATGGCCAGCGCATGCTCGTCGTCGAGCGCATAGTGGTCGGCAACGCCGGAAAGCCTTGTGTGCACGTCGGCGCCACCGAGGTCCTCGGCGGTGACGTCCTCGCCGGTGGCCGCCTTCACCAGCGGCGGCCCGCCGAGAAAGATGGTTGCCTGGTTGCGCACCATGATTGTCTCGTCCGACATCGCAGGCACATAGGCGCCGCCGGCCGTGCACGAACCCATGACGCAGGCGATCTGCGGAATGCCGGCGGCCGACATGTTGGCCTGGTTGTAGAAGATGCGGCCGAAATGATCGCGGTCGGGAAACACCTCGTCCTGGTTGGGCAGATTGGCGCCGCCGCTGTCGACCAGATAGACGCAAGGCAGATTGTTCTGTAGCGCGATCTCCTGTGCACGCAGATGCTTCTTCACGGTCAGCGGATAATAGGTGCCGCCCTTCACCGTGGCGTCGTTGACGACGACCATCACTTCGGTGCCTTCGACCCGGCCGATGCCGGCGATGAGGCCGGCGGAAGGGATGTCCTCGCCATACATCGACCAAGCGGCGAACTGGCCAATTTCGAGGAGCGGCGAGCCCGTATCGAGCAATTGCGCGAGGCGTTGCCGCGGCAGGAGCTTGCCGCGAGAGACGTGCCGCTCACGCGCCTCTTCCGAGCCACCGCGCTCGATGGCGGCGGCTTTTTCAGCGATGTCGGCGACCAGCGCCCGCATGCGCTCGGCATTGGCGCGGAAGATATCGGAGGCGGGCGAGATCTGCGAGGTGAGGGGGGCCATGGCGCTACCGGATCAGCTCGATTTTGCAGCCGACATCGAGGTCGCCCCAATCGCGATCGGCGGTGACGGCAATAGCGTTCTCGCGAATTGCCAGTGCGAGGCAGGCCCGATCGCCCAGCGACAAGCCGCGATGCCGCGTCAATTGGCGAAGCTGCCCGGCCGCGATGCCCATCGCGTCGTCGAAAACGGCGATCGGCATGCCGAGACTGGCGAGGTCGTCCGCGGCCTGTTCCATGCTGCGTCCCTTGTCGATCAGCTTGGCGATGATTTCGGCCGCATTGATTGAACTGCATTGTGCGTCCGGCGCGAACCCCAAAGCATTGTCGGTGCCTTGCTCGTTGAGCAGGATTGCGAGCGCCGCCGAGCTGTCCATGACGTAGGGCTTCATTTCGCCCGCTTTCCCGTTGTCCCTTCGGCGTGAAGCCGGTCGAGACGCTTGTCGCTTCGACGCTGCTCTTCCCGCCGCTCCTTCAAAAATTCGTCGACCACGCTTTCACCGGGCTGTTTCAGCGCTGACAATTCGGCCTGGACCCGTCGCAGATTCTGCAGCCACGATCTTACCCGCAGCTCGCCGCTTTCGACATGAAGGATCATGTCCTCGCCAGGCTTCACGCCCATCTCCTCGCGCATCGCGGCAGGGATGACGAAGCGCCCGCCCTCGCCAAGCTTGACACGCTCGCGTTTCGCCGGAACCCGAAGCTGTGGTTGGCGAGCGCCGGCATCGAACTGTGCTTGCGGGTCTTCTTCAAGTCCGGACTTTCCCGTTTTGCCCGCCATGGTCCGTCTCGCCTGTATTGTGGCACATATTCCGAGGTATGCCACATCTTGCGGCTTCTGGCAAAATCTTAAAAAGATGCCATCAGGCGCTCTCCGCCATGATTTCCCGCCCGATCAGCCAGCGACGGATTTCGCTGGTGCCGGCGCCGATCTCGTAGAGCTTGGCGTCGCGCAGCAGCCGGCCGGTCGGGTAGTCGTTGATGTAGCCGTTGCCACCCAAAAGCTGGATGGCGTCGAGCGCCATCAGCGTCGCCTTTTCGGCGGCGAAGAGAATACAGCCGGCAGCATCCTTGCGGGCCGTCTCACCGCGATCGCAGGCGGCGGCTACGGCATAGACGTAAGCACGCGCCGCGTTCATCGTCGCATACATGTCGGCGAGCTTGCCTTGCACCAACTGGAATTCGCCGATCGGCTGGCCGAACTGCTTGCGTTCATGCACGTAAGGTATCGCCACGTCGAGGCACGCCGCCATCAGCCCGATCGGGCCGCCGGCCAGCACGGCGCGTTCGTAGTCGAGGCCCGACATCAGCACCTCGACGCCGCGCCCTTCCTCGTGCAGCACGTTGTCGAACGGCACTTCGACATTCTCGAACACCAGCTCGCCGGTGTTCGAGCCGCGCATGCCGAGCTTGTCGAGCTTTTGCGCCACGGAAAAACCGGCAAAGGCCTTTTCGACGATGAAAGCGGTAATGCCGCGCGAATTGAGTTCCGGATCGGTCTTGGCGTAGACGACCAGCGTCTCGGCATCCGGCCCGTTGGTGATCCACATTTTGGTGCCGTTGAGTACATAGCGATCGTTGCGTTTTTCGGCGCGCAGGCGAAGCGACACCACATCGGAGCCGGCACCCGATTCCGACATCGCCAGTGCGCCGACCTTTTCGCCGCTGCAGAGCGAAGGCAGATATTTTTCCTTCTGCGCCTGCGTTGCCCAGCGGTTGATCTGGTTGACGCAGAGGTTGGAATGGGCACCGTAGGAGAGGCCGACCGAGGCGGAGACGCGCGAAATCTCCTCCATCGCGACAACATGGGCGAGGTAGCCCATGCCGCTGCCACCGAAATCGGGATCGGCGGTGATGCCGAGCAGGCCAAGCCCGCCGAGCTCCGCCCACAGATGTGCCGGGAATTCGTTCGAGCGGTCGATTTCGGCGGCGATCGGTGCGATCTTTTCCTGGGCAAAGCGCCGCACCAGGTCGCGCAGTGCCTCGATGTCTTCGTCAAGCCCGAAGTTGAGCGTATGCGTGTACATGCCGTTCCTCCCGGCGCACGATCCCGAAAATCGGGATCGTGCGCGAAATCAAGTTGCTAGAACGTCCTTTGCGCGCCCGAATAGACGCGCGGCGTCGTAGCTCGTTGACGCGCCGTCGTTCTTTGCTCCAACAAGGCGCAATGTCATTGCTAGATATGTAGCGGTGACTTCGGCGATCGACAGCCGTTCGCCCGGCCGGAACCAGACGATGACGCCGGTCATCATCTGGATCAACGCCATGGCGGTGAGCCCCGTGTCTTCGATACTGAACAAGCCCGCTTCGACGCCGTCGCGCAGGATAGCGCGCAGCTCCTTCTCGTAGGCCGCGCGCATGCGCAGGATCTGCGTTAGTTTTTCGTGCGACAGGCTGCGCAGCTCCATGTTCGAGACATGGGTGGAATGGCGGCGTTCGACATGGAAGGCGATGTGGTTTTCGACATAGGCGGCGAGCCGCGCTGCCGGATCGGCGCCGACAGGGCTTGTTGCGCGCCACGTCTCGATCAAGCCTTCCATATGCTCGCGCATCAGCGTGAACAGGAGGTCCTGCTTGGTCGGGAAATAGCGGTAAAGCGCCGCTGCCTGGACGCCAACCTCGGCCGCCAGCTGGCGCATCGACATCGCCTCGTAGCCGAGACGCGCAATCAGGCTGACCGCCGCCTCGCGGACCGCAGCTTCGGTCTTCTCTCCGTCGGAACCGGTCGTACGCGCCATGACAAGCCGCCTTTTCGCGGACAATAAAACAAACGTTCAATTAATTCAAGGGCCGAGGTATGTCCGGGCAGGGCAATGGCTTCAGGTTTGCTCTATCTGCATCTTGGAGATTTTGTGCGATAGAAGCGAATGAGCAGGATCATGCCTTGCTAGGCAACAATCCTGAAACCCGCGGACATATCGCGAGCCTCGATCTCCTCGACATCGACCTTCGAAACCGCTGCCCCTGGCGGCCCTTGCCAAAGCCGTTCGATCATTGTCGAGACCGCCGCACCCGTCCCTGCAATCAAAGCTGTCACCGAGCCGTCAACTTCGTTGCGCACCCACCCGGCAAGGCCAAGCGCCGACGCCTCGCGCCGCGCCCAGACCCGGTAGCTGACGCCTTGCACCTTGCCGTATATGCGTACCTGCACCGTCCGGTCGTCCATCGCGCTCTCCATCTTTTGAGTCGAGTCTGGCGCAGCGTCTTGCAAATTCAACCGCGCCGCGTGCATCGAAGGTCTCTCTGCCGATCGCGATCCGCCAGCTTCACGTGCGAGATGGGCGGCGTCTCCATCGAATGATTGACTAAGTCAAATAATAGGCGATCATGGTCCTTACGGAGCGATCAGCCCGAAGGAGGTCGACATGCCGGCCGATCGAAATGCCCTTGTCGCGGAGATCCGCGGCTTCAATCGCTTTTACACGCGGCTGATCGGTCTGCTCGACCAGACCTTGACGCACAGCGCCTATACGCTAGGCGAGGCGCGGCTGCTGTTCGAATTGGGCCGCCGATCCCATGCTGCCGCCAATAGCGGCGGTGAGGCAGGGTTTCTTGCGCGGGCATTCCACCTCGATCTCGGACCGGCAGCCTCCGAAATCGCTGCCGAGCTCCGGCTCGATCCGGCGTATGTCGTACGCGTCCTGAGGAGGTTCGCCGCCGCTGGCCTGACCGAGATGCGCACTGACCCAGCCGATCGGCGCAGACGCATCCTGTCGCTGACCGCTCGCGGAAGTGGGGAGCTCGCCAGGCTTCAGGCTGCGGCGGATCGCGACCTCGCGCGGCTGACGGGCGGGCTCGCCGATGAAGCGGCTGCCGAATTATCGGACGCCTTGAAGCGCGTCATGCGCCTGCTCGGGGAGAAATAGCGGGCAGCACTGGGGTCCCGGCGTTGCGCTGTTCAGTTCCCCCGCGCTGCTGCCAGTGCGCCAGGCAGTTCCTCGGCAAAGATGTCGAGCTCGTGGTCGAGGCCGACGCTGACCCGGATGCAGCGGTCGAGCACCGGCACCATCGGCTTGCGGATGAACACGTCGCGTGACAACAGCGCCTGCAGCACTTTTAGTGCGAAAGCGCCGTCGCGGCCGCAGTCTATGGTGACGAAATTGGTCGCCGAAGCCAGCGGCTTCAGCCCGTTCGCCTCGGCTATTGCGGCAATGCGCCGGCGGCCGGCGGCGACCCGCGCCACCACGCTCTCCAGCCAGGCCTGATCGGCAAGCGCCTCGACGCCGGCGATCTGCGCCATGCGGCTGACGCCATAGTGGTTGCGGATCTTCTCGAAGTCCCTAATCACCTGGGCCTCGGCCACCGCATAGCCGCAGCGTATGCCGGCCAGCCCATAGGCCTTGGAGAAGGTGCGCATGCGGATGACGTTCGGCCGCGCCACATCGATCGGCGGCAGCGCTGAGGCTGGCCCCAATTCGCCATAGGCCTCGTCGAGCACCAGCATTGTGGTCTCCGGCAAGGCTTCGATGAAGCGGCTGATCTCGGCGGCTTCCCACCAGCTGCCCATCGGATTGTCCGGATTGGACAGGTAGACCAGTGGCGCCTTTTCGCTGGCCACTGCCCCCAGCAGGCCGTCGAGGTTTTCCCGGTCGTTCTCGTAGGGCACCGCGACCAGCCGGCCGCCGACGCCGGCAACATGAAAGTTGAAGGTCGGATAGGCGCCGCGCGAGGTCACCACCGCGTCGCCGGGCGCCACATACATGCGCGCAACCAGGCTGAGCAGCCCGTCTATGCCTTCGCCGATGACAACATTTTCGGCGCCGACGCCGAGATGCCGGGCTACGGCTACCTTCAAATCGTGATTGTCGGGGTCGCAATACATCCACATGTCGCCGGCAATCTCGGCCATGCGGGCAACGACGCGCGGCGAAGGGCCAAAGCTGCTCTCATTGGCGCCGATGCGGGCGCGAAAGGCGCGGCCGCGGTCGCGCTCCTGCGCCTCCGGGCCGACAAACGGCACTGTAGAGGGAAGCGCATCGACGAGCGGCGTAAGGGGAGGGCGCATGGCAAAGGCTCGTTCGAAAAGGGGCCTTCTTGCTAGCCTGCTGGCTTGGCCTGCGCAAGTTCCATGGCCAGCGGCAATGGTCAGGCTGGGTTCTACCGGATCATTTTGCTAGCGAGACATGATGAGCAACCGACTGCCGCCCGCCTGGTCCAAGCACATAAGATCCCGTTCGGCGCCGAACGTGCAACCGCCGAAGGCGAAACCATTGACGCGCGTGCAGGCCGACGATGCGCTGCTGAAACAGGCGTATGGCTTGCAGCAGGCCAAGCGGTTGGCCGAGGCTGAGGAACTGTGCCGTCGCGTGCTGGAGCGCACGCCCAACCATCCCTTGGCTTTGTATATCATGGGCACGCTATTCATCGGGCTCGACGATGAAATGGCCCTGCGATATTTGGCCCGCGCCGTCGGCGAGGAGCCTCAAAACCCCTTTTATCACCTTAGTCTGGGTGAAGTTTATCTAAAAGTCAGCGAATATTCGCCCGCAATCAGGCATATTCAGCAAGCTTTGAAGTTGAAGCCCGATTTGCTGGAAGCGCTTTGCGCATTGGGACGCGCTTACGTGGAATTCGACAAGGCTGACATGGCTGTGCCGGTTTACGAGAAAGCGCTCAAGATCAACCCCGATCATCCTCGCGTTCGGACGGGGCTGGCCAGCGCACTCACCGGACTCGGTCGCGTGGACGAAGCCGAAGTCTATCTGAAAGAAGCGATCGAACGTCGCATCGCGATGCCCGCTGCCTATAACGAGCTTGTGCATACGCGCAAATTCACCGAAGAGCCGGCCGAACTTAAGTCCATCCTGCGCGAACTGGGCTACCCAAAGCTTGACCCCGAAAGTGCGATGAGACTTCATCACGCTGCCGGCAAGGTGCTGAACGACCTTGGGCGCTATGAAGACGCGATAGATCATTTCAAGAAAGGCAAGCAGGCCACAGGCTACAAGTTTGATCTGGAAGCCTATCGCCGCTGGGTCGACTCCACGATCGAGCTCTTCAACCCGGACATGGTGGCTGCCAAGGCGGGTTATGGAAGCCCATCGGAAGTGCCCGTGTTTGTACTGGGCATGCCCCGGTCGGGGACCACCCTGACCGAACAGATTTGCGCGAGCCACCCGGATGTTCATGGCGCAGGAGAACTGAGCAAGCTAAGGCGAGCCGCAAATGTTATCGGCCTCACGAAGGTTCCGTCACGAGCCTTGGGCCAATCGATTGTGCCGATCACCCCTGACGTGTCCAAAAGGTTGGCCGAGGAGCATTTGTCATACCTTCGTGAGCGTGCGCCGACCGCACTTCGCGTCGTCGACAAAATGCCCCAGAACTTCGAACTGATCGGTCTAATAGGCCTTCTCTTTCCCGACGCGCGGATTATTCACTGTCGCCGCGACGCCATCGACAATTGCCTCTCGTGTTTTTTCCAGAATTTCTCCAAGGGACACAGCTACATCGCCGACCTGCAGACGCTCGGGCTGTACTACCGTGAATATGATCGCCTGATGCGACATTGGGACAAGGTTTTTCCGGGACGCATCTTCGAAAACCGCTACGAGACGCTGGTTGCGGATCAGGAGGCACAATCGCGCCGTCTGATCGATTATCTTGGATTGCCCTGGGACGATGCCTGCCTGCGGTTCTTCGACAAGGAGGGATCGGTCAACACGGCCAGTCGCTGGCAAGTCCGGCAGCCGATCTACAGTTCATCTGTCAAGCGCTGGAAAAACTATGAGAGCGCAATCCAGCCGCTGATCCAATCGCTCGGCGATCTCGCCGGTGCCTGAGTTCCACGGCCGGCGGCAACGGTCTGGCTGGATTCTCCCAGACCATTTTGCTAGCGAGACATAATGAGCAACCGACTGCCGCCCGCTTGGTCCAAACACATAAAGTCCCGTTCGGCGCCGAAAGTGCAGCCGTCGAAAGTGAAATCGCCGTCGCGCGCGCAAGCTGACGACATGCTGCTGCGGCAGGCGCTCGAACTTCAGCAAGCCAAGCGGCTCCCGGAGGCGGAGGAATTATGCCATCGCGTTCTCGCCCGCACGCCCAACCACCCGCTTTCGCTATACATCCTCGGTACGTTGGGGCTCGGTATCGACGACGAGTTGGCTCTCAAATATTTTGCGCGGGCAGTAAGCCAGACGCCTCAAAATCCGTATTTCCACCTCAGCCTGGGAGAGGTCGGTCTGAAGCTTGGCGACAGCTTGCTTGCGATCAGGCACCTGCAGCGCGCCTGCGAATTGAAGCCCGATCTGGTGGAAGCGCTTTGCGGACTGGCGCGTGCCTACGTCAACTTCGACAAGGCCGAGATGGCTTTGCCCCTTTACGAGAAGGCGCTAAAGATCAACGGCGACCATCCCATGGTCCGGATTGGTCTGGCTGGTGCGCTCACCAGCCTCGGCCGCATGGACGAAGCCAGAGCCTATCTCGATCAGGCAATAGAACGTCGCGTCGATCTTGGTGCGGCCTACGACAGCCTGGTCAACACGCGCAAGTTCACCGGAAAGCCTGAGGAACTCGGTTCTATCCTGCGTGAACTCTCCAATCCCAAGCTCAACCCGGATGTTGCATCTCAACTCCATCATGCCGCTGGCAAAGTGCTGAACGATCTCGAGCGCTATGATGAGGCGATGGATCACTTCCAGAAGGCAAAAAAGGCCGCTGGCGATGCTTTCGATCTGGAGTCCTTCCGCCGCAGAATCGATTCCATGATCGAGATATTCAGCCCGTCAATGCTGGAAGCCAAGGTTGGCCACGGTAGTCCGTCCGAAGTGCCTGTGTTTGTGCTGGGCATGCCCAGGTCGGGGACGACGCTGACGGAGCAGATCTGCGCGAGCCATCCGGATGTCCATGGCGCCGGGGAACTCACGAAGCTGCGTCGAATGGCGGGCTTGATGGGTTTCAGAACGCAGTCGGATGAGGCCTTGCGCAGTTCGATCATGTCGATGACGCGGGATCAGTCGAGGGCGCTGGCCGAGGAATATCTGTCCTATCTGCGTCAACACGCGCCAGGCGCGCTCCGCATAGTCGACAAGATGCCTCATAATTTCGAGGTTGTCGGCTTGATCGGAATTCTCTTTCCCAACGCGCGCATCATTCATTGCCGGCGCGATGCCGTTGACAATTGCGTCTCGTGCTTCGTCTTGAGGTTCAACAAGGAGCATGGCTACAACGCCGACCTTAAGACTCTCGGGGTGTACTACCGTGAATATGATCGCCTGATGCGACATTGGGATAAGATTTTTCCGGGACGTATGTTCGAAAGTCGCTACGAGACGCTGGTTGCGGATCAGGAGGCTCAATCCCGCCGTCTCATCGATCATCTTGGATTGCCCTGGGACGATGCCTGCCTGCGCTTTTTCGACAAGGGCGGTTCGGTCAACACGCTCAGTCGCTGGCAGGTGCGGCAGCCGATCTATAGCTCATCCGTCAAGCGCTGGAAAAAATATGAGAGCACAATCCAGCCGCTGATTGACGCCTTGGGCGATTTGGCCGAACTTTGAAGAAGTGGGTTGCGTTCGACAGGCCGAGGCTGACCGTGACTTGCTGCCGAGATCCGTCGACCCTGTAGGCCAGCCCTTCAGATCGGAACAACGTTTTTATTTCTTGCACGTCTGAACAAGCGGGCACAGCGAGCATCGCAATCGCCCAGCCCTGCGATCGGTCTTCAGCCGCAGCCGCATTTTTGCATCGAGAGTTGATAGCTGCGTTCCCCGATGCAAAAACCCGGCGGTTGCCCGCCGGGTTTGGATTTCAGTCAGGCTCGGATTGTCAGAATGAGCGCTGGAAGCGGAGCATGCCGCCGATGCTGTCCTTGTCGTCGGCATTGGTCCAGTTGCGATCGTAGGCTTTATCAAACTGACCGTCGTGGGCCCAATCGACTTCGGCGGTGATCGTGAAGCCGGGAACGATATCGTAGGCGACGTTCGCGGCGACGCCGTAGTTCTTGTCGTCGTCAACCGACGCCTGGAGGTTGAACGAGGTCTTCTCGTTGATGGTGTAGGTGCCACCACCCCAGACTGCCCAGTTGCCGCCCCACTGCTTGTAGAAGTTGCGGTCGATGTTGTCGTCCGAACCGTAACCGGCCATGAGGAACAGTGTCAGGTTCTGTATCGGCGTAACGTCGACGCGAACCTTGCCGGCCCACTCTTCCCAGGTGCTGTCATAGGCGGCGACACCGGTGATCGAGCCCCAGCCCTGCGTGTATTTGATACCGCCGACGACATACGGGACATAGCTGTCGATGGAATCATTGCCGCTGTTGCTGTCTTGGAAAATGCCAGGATCCGCAGCGGCACTGCCCGAACCGGTTTCCAACGAAGCCACGGCCGAGAAGCCGTTTCCGGCATCGAAGTAATACTGGACGACGTTGGTGTCGAAGCCGCCGTAGGGGACCAGCGTATCCTGGATGACGTTGCCGGCGTAGCCGATGAAGGTATCGAAGGCCGATTCGTCCTTACCGACGCGGAGACCACCAAGCTGGACCCAGGCAAAGTTCAGCGAAACGCTCGTACCGCCATTGAAGTTGTCATCAAGGTAATCGTTGTGGTTACCCCAGTTGAAGCGGGTCTCGGTGTAGGTCTTCAAGGTGCCGAGCTCGGTTTCCTGGCCGGTCCAGGTCTTCAGCGTGAAGCGGGCGTGCTTGTAGTAGGTATCCTGCGAGTCGCCGTCCTGCTGATCGGTGGTCTTTGCACCGTCGAATGAGCCGACGTCACCGATGCCGATGTCATAGCGGACGTAGCCGCCGATGCGCAGGCAGGTTTCGGTGCCGGGGATGTAGAAGTAGCCAGCGCCGTAGACGTCGCAAATCTTGACGTATTCAGCGGGTTCCGGCTCGGCGACGACGACGGCGTCGGCGGCGCGCGCACCGGAAACTGCGATCAGTGCCGCAGCGGAGCCGAGAAGAAGGCTCTTGATGTTCATTTTCTGACCTCCAGTCAAAAGTTAAAAAACGGGTCTGGGTATTCTTTGCTGAAGGACAGCGTTCCCTGCCCCATCCCCACTACCGAAAAAGATGCGCACCGCGCCGCTCCTTCAAACCCGACATTACCCATGACACGGCGGCGTTCAACCACGATCGTACCGGCAAAAGGTTTGTGTTGGCGCTATACCCCGGCGTTGTTGCACAAATGACACGATTTGGCCTCACTCCGAAAGCTCCTGTTAACCAACACCCCTTCGCAAGCCGTTGCAAACGGCGGATTCCGGCGATGGTCGGCCCGAAATGTGACCATGGCCCGAGTCGCGAACCAGGGAATTGCCGCAGAATCGCCACATCGCTGGGCGGCGCTTTGGCGAAGGGTCGATTTTTCAAGGATAATAGCGCCAGCTTGTTGATTGTGCCGGCGCTTTTCTTTATCCACCGGCGCAACGGAGAGGTGGCCGAGTGGTCGAAGGCGCTCCCCTGCTAAGGGAGTAGAGGTCAAAAGCTTCTCGTGGGTTCGAATCCCATCCTCTCCGCCACCCTTCGCCCTGCGGGCTTCGGGTGGCAGGCCATCCTGCTTCGCGCTGAGCGCTTCGCAGGACAAGTCCAGCGAAACCCTCTCCGCGCGAAGCGGGATGCCCTCCGAAGCCGTGGCGAAGGAGGACTGCAACCTCTTGGAACGGTTGCAAAATCAGGTTGGCATATCCTTCCTTGCAAAGGAGGATGTACTCCGATGCCTTGGCGAGGGAGGCCGGTTCGTGTGGTATGTGTACCTGCTGGAAAGCAAGAGCGCGGAAGGCGAACGCTATATCGGTGTGACCTCGGACCTGAAGCGACGGGTCGCCGAGCACAACGCCGGAAAATCCAGCCATACGTCCAAATTCCTGCCGTGGCGGGTCGTGACCTGTATCGCCTTCTCGAACCAAGCCAAGGCGACTTCATTCGAGCGTTATCTCAAATCCGGTTCCGGGCATGCGTTTGCCAGCAAACGCCTCTGGTGAACGTCTGCGGCTGTTCACGTGATCTCACAAAAATCAACGATTTTCCGAAATAACGACGCAATCCCAGATACTTACTACCGAAACACACGGCGCCAATTCCGCACTTTGGTTCGATTCTGACTGGAGGTCAGAAAATGAACATCAAGAGCCTTCTTCTCGGCTCCGCTGCGGCACTGGTCGCAGTTTCCGGTGCGCGCGCCGCCGACGCCGTCGTCGTCGCCGAGCCGGAACCCGCTGAATACGTCAAGATCTGCGACGTCTACGGCGCTGGCTACTTCTACATCCCCGGCACCGAAATCTGCCTGCGCATCGGCGGCTACGTCCGTTATGACATCTCCGCCGGCCAGGCTGGCTCGTTCGACGGCGCCAGGTACCAGGACCTGTCGGATGCCCTCGATGGCGAAGACAACGTCAACGACGGCTACTACAAACAGGCTCGCTTCACGCTGAGGACCTACACCGGCCAGGAAACCGAGATGGGCACCTTGAAGACCTACACCGAGACCCGCTTCAACTGGGGAACGGGTCACTATGACGACACCCTCTTTTCCAACTTTGGCAGCAGAGGCGTTTCGCTGAACTTCGCCTGGATCCAGCTCGGTGGTTTGCGCGTCGGTAAGGACGAAACGGCCTTCAATACGTTCACTGGCTACGCCGGCGACGTCATCCAGGATACGATCGTTCCCTACGGCGGCTTCGACACCAATGTCGTCCAGTACTACTTCGATGCCGGCAACGGCTTCTCGGCGGTGGCTTCGTTGGAAACCGGTGAAGGCTTTGTCGTTGACGGCGGCGCCCTCAATCTCGGTCACGACTCGATCGACAGCTATGTTCCGTATGTAGTTGGCGGCGTGAAGTACACGCAGGGCTGGGGATCCATCAGCGGTGTTGTCGCCTATGACAGCAGCCTCGAAGAATGGGCCGGCAAGGTTCGCCTCGACGTGACGCCGATGCAGAACCTGTCGCTGTTCTTGATGGCCGGCTACGGCTCTGACGACAACCTCCCGCGCAACTACTACAAGCAGTGGGGCGGTAACTGGGCAGTCTGGGGTGGTGGTGCCTACACCATCAACGAGAAGACCACGTTCAACCTCCAGGCGTCGTATGACGAAGCCAAGGAAGCTGGCGTCGCGGCCAATATCAAATACGAAATCGTTCCCGGCCTGGTGATCACGGCCGAAGTGGACTGGGCTCATAACAGCCATCACATCGATAGCGACTCGCTGCCCGGCTATGAATACAACTGGACCGGCATCCCGGGCGACAAGAAAAACGCCGTTGGCGGTATCCTCCGCTTCCAGCGCTCGTTCTAAGGGCTGGACTTAAAGCAAGTGAAATCCAGCCCGGGCGCTTAAACGTCCGGGCTGTTTTTGTTTTCGCGACTGGTAGGCAAACAGAAGGAAAGGGGGTTCGGTAGCTGAACAGGGTTGTGGAACGATGTCGTTGGGATCCGCCAACTGGTGGATGAAATCGGCCGCAACGCTTAAAACTCTTGAAAGGGCACCGCCAAGCAGGTAGGTCTAGGCCTATCCACTCGGGGGTGTGGCGAATAATGACGAATGATGCGATTCAAGAGGGAGGAACCTCTGATCATTTTTCGATGTTTTCTTCTCAAACTGCAAAGATAAAATACAGTTATAACAAGATACGAGAAGTAAAGTCGCACAGGATCGGAGAACTGTTTTCAGTATACCGGGACATACTTTGGGATGATGGGCGGCATAAATACAATGTCAGCTCCTTCATCGGCGAAATAGACGAGATCCTCCTTGGGGAGCGTTTCAGCGCCTTTGACCAAAGCACCCTCGACAACCTTATCGGCACCTTGCGCCAGCGCGGCAACAGCAACGCAACCATCAACCGGAAGATGGCTGCCCTCAGCAAACTGCTGCGCAAGGCTCATAAGATGGGGGATATCCACAGCCTGCCCGAGTTCCGCCGCCAGAAGGAGCGGGCGGGACGGATTCGTTTCCTCGAAAGAGACGAGGAGGCCCGGCTGTTCGCCGCCATCAAAAGCCGCAGCGAGGACGCTTATCGGCTTTCCGTCTTTCTCGTCGACACCGGCTGCCGTCTCGGCGAAGCGCTGGGCTTGATCTGGAACGATATCCAGGAGCACCGCGTCAGTTTCTGGATCACCAAATCCGGCCGCAGCCGCACCATCCCGATGACCGAGCGGGTAAAAGAAGTGATCAAGCTGCCGGCCACCGAGGGCCGCCGGCCCAAAGGCCCGTTCACCAAGCTCAGCCAGGCGCAGTTTCGCGCTATCTGGAACGATGCCAAGGCCGAAGTCGGGCTTGGCGCCGACGATCAGGTCGTGCCGCACATATTGCGCCATACTTGTGCCTCGCGTCTTGTCCAGGGCGGTATCGACATCAGGCGCGTGCAGATGTGGCTCGGCCATCAGACGCTGTCGATGACCATGCGTTACGCCCATCTGGCCACCAACGACCTCGACGGCTGCGTCACCGTGCTGGAGACGCCGCGGTGCAGTGGCGCGGACAGCGGCGGGGCAAGCGCTTTGTCTTCTCCACCTCCGCCAAGGCGGCAACCAAAAAGCGAGCCGGCCGCAAGCAAGGCCCCAAAGCCCGCGAAGAGAAGCGCCAAATCCTGACGGTTTGGGTGGATCTGGCATTGGGTTTCAGGGCAGTTGCTTCAGGTTAGCGCTGCCGCTCATTGCCCTGCCGGGCATTTCTCCCCGTATAGTGACGGGGAGAAAGGTACCCTCGCGAAAGATTTCGCTAGTCGCCAGCGTTCCGGCTAGCCCCTTCTCCCCGTCGCTATACGGGGAGAAGGTGCCGGCAGGCGGATGAGGGGCAGCGCCAACATCGATAAAATTATTTCACCCCTAATTCCAACGGAACTGTCAACGGCCGTCGGAATGCTTTGATCGACGCAAACCCTGCGCGTGAATTACTTCACTCGGTCGAGATTTACTTCCCGCCACCCCGTCGCTCCGCCCGATCGAAAAAGCCAGCGACCTTGCCCGGCAGGCCGCCGGTTTCGAGAAACGGTGCATGCCCCTGGTCGTCGGCGGTGATCGTCTCGATATCGGTATGGCGCGTCCGCATCTGCTCGAGCGTTTCGGCGGACAGCAGCTTCGAGTTGGCGCCGCGTATGACGAGCAACGGGATCGCCGCCAGCGCGTCGAACTGCGGCCACAGGTCGGGCAGCGGCGAGGAGAGGTCCAGGCCGGCCAGCGTGTCGACCAATCTCGAATCGAAATCGGGCAACAACCCTTCCTCGGTCTTGCGGTAAAGGGCTGACGCCATCCGCTCCCAATCCGCATCGGTCAGCGCCGAAAAATCCGCGCCATGGGTGCTGCGCAAGTCGCGGACCACCTCCGCGTACGTCTTCGGCCTTGGCGCGAGGTCGATATAGGAGCGGATATGGGCGAGACCTTGCGCCTCGATCACCGGGCCGATGTCGTTGAGGACGATGGCCTTCAGCACGGCCGGCCGCATCGCCCCGAGCACATGGATGATCAGTCCACCGCGCGAGGTGCCGATGAAGCCAGCCTGCTCGATGCCAAGTGCTGCCAGCCCGGCGAGAATATCGCCCGCTTCGATGCCGATATTGTAATGGCCGATGTCGGCATCGTAGGCGGACTGACCGCGCCCGCGATAATCGAAGGCGACGACCTTGCGCTTCGTCTGCGCTGACAGATAAAGCGCCAATTCGTGAAAGTCACGGCAATTGCGGGTCAGGCCGGGCAGGCAAACGACTGGCCAGCGGCCGGAATTCGCTTCGCCGTAGATGCGGGCGTGCAGGCACAGCCCGTCCGGCGCGGCGTAGAAGAAATCGGAAAAACCCTGCTCGGTTGGCATGTGGACCGCTTCCTCGCAGTTGCCGGATCGTTCCCGACTGCTACAGGCGATGGCAGAGACGGTCAAATCGAAGCATCGGCGCTGAGAATCTTCGAGACATCGGCGGGACAGAGGGGGGCGCAAAGGATCGCAGCCCGACTTAGCTTGAAGCCCGGTCGTCACCCCCGGCCGTTCACCAAATCCCCGACAATATCGTACTTGCCGGAGATACGCATCTTGTAGACCTCGTAATTCTCCATCACGCGCTGAACGTAACTTCTTGTTTCCGTATAGGGAATCCGCTCGATCCAGTCGACGACGGCGTCGACGTCCTTGCCGCGCGGATCGCCGTATTTCGCCACCCACTGGGCGGCGCGGGCGGGGCCGGCATTGTAGCCGGCGAAGGTCAGCACGTAGGAGCCGTCGAAACGGCCGAGCTGCTCGCCGAGAAAGGCGGCGCCCAGCGTTGCATTGTAGCCGGCATCGGTGGTCAGCCGGGCCTGCGAGAAAGTCACGCCGGCCTTCTTCGCCAATTGCTTGGCCGTGGCCGGCATTAGCTGCAGCAGCCCGCGCGCGCCGGCGCTGGAGATTGCGCCGATGTTGAACTCGCTTTCCTGGCGGGCAATCGCATAGGCCAGCGCCTTCCCGGAGCCGGAGATGTTGGCGGTGTCGGGAATGACGCCGAGCGGATGCGACAGCGCGCCGACATCGATGCCGCGGGCGCCGGCGATCTTGCCGACCTTCAGCGCCATGAAATGGTTGCCTTGTTTTTCCGCCAGCACCGCAAGCAGCGCCAGTTCGCCGGGGCTGTTCAGCTGCCCGGCGAGGTCGCGGTAGAGCGTCTCGGCATAGCGGTCATAGCCGGCCTCCTGCAGCCGCTCGATGGCGCTGACCGCCTCGCGGGTGGCAAAATTCTGGCGGTCGGCGGCACTCGGCTGTGGGTAGACGATGTTGAGGGTCTGCCGGCCGACCCGTTCGCCGGCAAGCTGGCCGTAAAAGGTCGTGCCGTAGCTGGCGGCACGGCTGAAGTAATCCTTGGCATTGCCGGGGCCGCCGACTTCGGCGGCGCGGCCGAGCCAATAATAGGCGCGCGACAGCGACATCGGCCCTTGGGCGAGCTCCGCGATTCGCACAAAATGCTTGGCGGCGGTGCTCGGGTCGTTGAGGCCGCGCAGCGCGTACCAGCCGGCATGGAATTCCGCCTCGGCAGCATTGGCGGGACTTTCGGCGGCATGCGCGGCGACTATTCTGTAGGCGGTCTTCATGGCGCCCTGGTCGACCAGCTCGCGCGACAGCACCCGGCGCTCCACCCACCAGGCGTCCGGATCGACCAAAGCGTCACGGTCGCCCGGCGCCTTCATCACCAGCGCGGCAGCGTCGGAAAATTTCTGTTGCTTGCGCAGATATTCGGCTTCGGCAAAGAGATAGCCGGCCGCCCGCTGCGCTGCCGGCACCGCCTTCAGCAGCTTGGCCGCGTTCTTGTCGCCTTTGGTGACTGCCGCCCAGGCATCGGCCAATTGCTGGGCGCCCGCGAGACCGGCGACGCGCAGCGCCGAAGCGACCCGGTCGGCATAGAACATGCGCTCCATGCGGAAGCGATGGTCGGCGGCCGGGATCAGCGCGCCGAACTCGCGGATGACCGTCGCCTCGTCCCTGGCTTCGAGCTTTTCGGTGCGCCAGAATGGCGACAGCACCGAGCGCGCCGCTTTGGTATCGCCCAGCGCTACATAGGAGCGGGCTAGGATCACCACGCCCTCGAAGGTCAGCGGCTGGCTGCCATCGAACGCCCGCACCACCACCTGTGGCGCGGGGTTCTCGCGGTAGAGCGCGCGCTCGCTGTTCTTGCGCAAGGCGATCGTGCCCGGCCAGTTCGGCAGCATTTTTGCCGCATCGGCGATGTCGCCGCTCGGCACCTGGTCGCCGCCATAGAGCGCGATCGCCCAGGCAAGGATGTGCCGGTCGAGCGATTTGGCCGGCAGCGCCTCGCGCACCTGGCGCGCGCGCTGAATGTCGTTTGCCGCCAGCGCATCGAGACCGCTCTTCAGCGCCGCGACGCTGGCGGACGGCGACTGCTGCAGCGCATCGTTCTGCGGCTCGGTCATCGGAATCGCCGACGTGACCTGCACATCGACGCTGCTGCCGATCGCGGCGCCGGGAATCAGCGCGACGATCGCGCTGATAAGCGCGAAAAGATGAGGCCGCCTGATCGGCATGGATTTGGTCATCCCCGTTCTTCGACGCTACAACAGGCACAGATGAATTGAAGCCTATTCGTCTGTGATGAAGGGCCCGTAAAGAAAACCCCATCGAGGTCGTTCGAATTGCAATTGCCGGCGCAATGCTTGCCGCGCAACAATGTCGAGACTATGGTGCGCCGCTTCGCTTTCGGCTAGAAGGCGCGCACGACAAACACCTACAGCGCCGCGCGTCTTCTCAGACGCGCAAAGGACGCTGTAGCACTTTAAATTTGGCGCATGATCCTTTCTGAAAATCGACTGCGATTTTCGGGGTCATGCGCTAGTCCCAAGGAGTTGGACGACATGCTGAGAGGCTCGCTGACCGCGCTCGTGACACCGTTCGAACAGAGCGGCCGTTTCGACGAGAAAGCCTTTCGCGCGTTTATCGCCTGGCAGATCGCCGAAGGCACGACGGGCGTGGTCCCGGTCGGCACCACCGGCGAGTCGCCGACGCTGTCGCATGACGAGCACCGCCAGGTCGTCAAGGTCTGCATCGAGGTCGCCAAGGGCCGGGTTCCGGTCGTCGCCGGCGCCGGCTCCAACAACACCGAAGAGGCGGTTGGCCTGGTCCAGTATGCCGAGAAGGCGGGCGCCGACGCGGCCCTGGTCGTCACGCCCTATTACAACAAGCCGACGCAGCGCGGCCTCTATGCGCATTTCGCCGCCGTCGCCAGGGCGACCAGCCTGCCGATCATCATCTACAACATTCCGCCGCGCTCGGTGATCGACATGAGCCCGGAGACGATGGGGCAATTGGTGCACGACTTCAGGAACATCGTCGGCGTCAAGGATGCCACGGGCAAGGTCGAGCGGGTTTCGGAGCAGCGCGCCACCTGCGGCAAGGATTTCATCCAGCTCTCCGGCGAAGACGCCTCGGCGCTCGGCTTCAACGCGCATGGCGGCGTCGGCTGTATTTCGGTGACGGCAAATGTCGCGCCCAGGCTCTGCGCTGAATTCCAGGAGGCGACGCTTTCCGGCGACAGCGCCAAGGCGCTCGACCTGCAGGACCGTCTGTTGCCGCTGCACAAGGCGATTTTCCTGGAACCCGGCGTTTCCGGCGCGAAGTATGCGCTGTCGAAGCTGGGCAAGGTCGAGAACGTGCTGCGCTCGCCGCTAGTGACGGTCGAGCCGTCGACTGCCGAGAAGATCGACGCGGCGATGAAGCACGCCGGCTTGATAAACTAGGGATGAGGCGCCACCTCTCCGCATCATGAATCAAGTCAGAAAAGCCGATCCCAACAACAAGACCGTTGCGGAAAACCGTAAGGCGCGGTTTTCCTATGAGGTGCTCGACACGATCGAGGCCGGCCTGGTGCTGACCGGTACCGAAGTGAAATCGCTGCGCCAGGGCCAGGCCAACATCCAGGACAGCTACGCCTCGGTCGAGGGCGGCGAGATCTGGCTGATCAACTCCTATTTGCCGGAATACCTGCAGGCCAACCGCTTCAACCACGAGCCACGCCGCCGCCGCAAACTGCTGCTCAACAAGCGCGAGATGGCCAAGCTGGCGCAAAGCGTCGACCGCGAGGGCATGACGCTGGTGCCGCTGAAGATCTACTTCAACGACCAGGGTCGTGCCAAGCTGCTGCTCGCCGTTGGCCGCGGCAAGAAGCTGCACGACAAGCGCGAGACCGAAAAGCAGCGCGACTGGTCGCGCGAGAAGGGCCGGCTGCTGAAGGAGCGAGGGTGAGGAGCAGTCCGCGAAGCGGACGAAAAGTCAATGATTTGGCTTTTCGAGCGGCGAACGTCCGGAGCCATAGCGGCGGGCAGGGTGGACCAATGGGGATAGATCTCTGTTGAAAAACCGGATCGTCTTGTGGAGCGCGGCCGGTCTGCTCCTGGCGGGCCTCGTCCTGGCCGGCGGCTATACCTACTTCAAGACGTTTTCTCCGGACCGCGGCAAATATCCGGTGAGGGGCATCGATGTTTCCCATCATCAGCGGCAGATCGACTGGCGGCGTGTTGCCGCCGACGATGTCGCTTTCGCCGTCATCAAGGCGACTGAAGGCGGCGACCATGTCGACGATGCCTTCGCCGCCAATTTGCGCGCGGCCCGCGCCGCCGGCCTTGCCGTCGGTGCCTATCATTTCTTCACCTTCTGCAGGCCGGGTGCCGATCAGGCACGCAACTTCATCTCGGTGGTGCCGCGCGATCAGCCTTTGCTGCCGCCGGTGGTAGACATCGAGTTCGGCGGCAATTGCCCGCAGCGGCCAACTCCCGAACAGCTGAGTGCCGAGCTTTCCGCCTTCCTCGGTCCGGTCGAGGCGGCGTTTGGCAAGACGGCGATCCTCTATGTGACCGACGAGGCGGCGCAAGCCTATGTCGGGCAGCTAGCCGGCCGCCCGCGCTGGCTGCGTTCGCTGGCGCTGCGGCCGGGCCATGACGACTGGATCTACTGGCAGTACCACAACCGGGGCCGCGTCGACGGCATCAGCGGCGACGTCGACCTGAATGTTCTCCAGGGTGGACCCGCGACGCTGGCCGCGTTGTTTGCCCCAGCGCCTGAAGCGATGTCGACGAATTGACGCTATTCCCGTCCACTAAAACACCCTCAATGGCCCGAAGACGGAACGACGAAGCCTTGACAAATACGGCTATTCGATAGCGTCTCAGTTTTGAGTTCAGCTTACGACCGTTTGCAGAGTTCATCGGCGGAGATACGCTAGCTTGGCCGCATAATTTTGGATTAGCCAATGGCCGCAGCACCAAAAAAATCTTGGATAGTCGCAAGCGACGTAGCCGACCGGGACGGAATCGGCATCGAGCTTTGGATTGAAGGCGACCTCGTGTTGGAGATTTTCCGTGACGACACAAGGCGAACCCGAGAGGTAACCCTCTACCGGAAGGAGATTCCTTTGGAGTTAGTCGAGGAGGCCATTGCGAGGTTCAAAGGTGACATTCCAAGGGATTTTGTAGATTGATCAATCGCCGCCCGATTCATTGTTTCCCCTAAAAGTTGAACGTCACCGTCCCGCCTTTTACGCTTCCGCTAACTATTCATATCGCAGGCGGCGCCGTGCTAAGTGCATTTGATGCCGGAGCGCCCTTCATCAACCAATGACAGCAACGCCCCGCCTGCTGCGACGGATGGCGGCGACCCCCGCCTAGCATTTGTCTATGCGGAGGCGGTGCGTGGCCTCCAGCACCAGCAGGGCGTGGTTGAAAGTCTCAATGCGCGCGCCGGCAATCTGATCTTCGCAACGGCGTTCGCGAGTTCTCTCCTTGGAGGCAGGGCGCTCCAGGATGGCGTAGGGCCTTGGGACTGGCTGGCGCTGACATTGCTTCTTCTTATCGGACTGCTGGTGCGATTATGGTGTGGCCATATTATAACTATACGTTCCGTTTCGATCCCGAGAAGCTGCTCCAGGATTTCGTCGATCAGCATCCTCCCGCAACCATGGATGGGATGCACCGAGCACTTGCGCTGCGCATCAAATCCGACATGGCCAGCAATTGGCGGATCATCCAACGCCTGCGCGTCGCGCTGCAGCTTGCACTGTTTCTGTGGTTGCTGGATCTCCTGGCCTGGTTGTTCGCGATTGCCCGAATCTAGGCGCTTGTGCGCCGGCGCGCCTCGTCTGACTCTATGTCTTCAGAAAAGCTTCTATCTGACTGAAGATATTAACGAACATCGTTTCCGTCAGCACGCCGGTATTGGTGTTGTAGCGCGAGCAATGATAGCTGGAAAATAGCGTGATGCCATTGGCCTGCTGCTGCCCGCCATGCCGGAACGGATAGGCGGCGACGCGTTGGCCGAGCGCCCGCACGGTCGACTGGTGCGCGATCGAGCCCAGCGCCAGCACGGCGCGCAGGTTTGGAAACCGCGCAATCGTCGGCACCAGGAACGTCCGGCAGGTCGCTATCTCGGCGCCAACCGGCTTGTTATCCGGCGGCACGCAGCGCACCGCATTGGTAATCGCCGTACCAACAAGCTCCAGCCCGTCATCAGGTCGCGCCTTGAATTCGCCGCGCGCAAAGCCGTGCGCGATCAGCGTGTTGTAGAGCAGGTCGCCGGCAAAATCGCCGGTGAAGGGGCGCCCCGTCCGGTTTGCCCCGCGCAGGCCAGGCGCCAGCCCGACGATCAGCAAGCGCACCGCATCCTCGCCTTCCGGCGGCAAAAAGGTCGGCACCGGCGCGTTGAACCAGGACGGCTCGCGCCGCCGCCACTCGGCGATGAAGTCGTGCAGCCGTGGGCAGAGCGGGCAGTCGCGATCGGGTTCGGGCGAGACGACCAGGGGCGCGGTCAAGGCAACGACCGTCAATAGTCTTCCTCGTCGACTTCGGCCGGCTCGGGCCGGCGTACCGGCCGCTCCGACGGATCGCGGCCGACTTCATTCTTGAGCGCCATCAAGTCGATGAAATGGTCGGCCTGGCGGCGCAGATCGTCGGAGATCATCGGCGGCTGCGAAGCCATGGTCGAGACGATCGAAACCTTGCGCCCGCGCCGCTGCAGCGCCTCGACCAGCGTACGGAAATCGCCGTCGCCTGAGAAGATGACATAATGGTCGACGACGTCGGCAAGCTCCAGCGCATCGACGGTCAGCTCGATATCCATATTGCCCTTGATCTTGCGCCGGCCGGTCGAGTCGGTGAATTCCTTGGCCGGCTTGGTCACCACCTTGAAGCCGTTATAATCGAGCCAGTCGATCAGCGGCCGTATCGAGGAGTATTCCTGATCCTCGACCAGCGCGGTGTAGTAATAGGCGCGCAGCAGATAGCCGCGTTTCTGGAAGCTCGACAGAAGTTTGCGGTAGTCGATGTCAAAACCCAGCGCGCGCGAGGTGGCGTAGAGATTGGCACCGTCGATAAAGAGAGCGATTTTTTCACGAGGATCGAACATGGAAAAATGTCCTTTTTCGAAATAAGCGGTCGTCTAAATGCGTGGCGACTATCGGCCGGTCTGATAATAGACCTGTTGGCCTTCATCGTTCGAGATAACGCCAGTTTTACGGCAATCCAAGGCACCATGCGGCACCGCAAGCAATTGTGATCGGCGCTGCGTCGTCGCAGGCGGCCCGCGTCAGAGCTGCGCACCGCCATAAAAGCTTGTATTTTGGCGGCGTTCGGGTTATGGACCGCGCCTGTTTTCCATCAAATCCAGGCATGAAAGGGGCAACTCATGGCCCGCGTAACCGTTGAAGATTGCATCGACAAGGTCGACAACCGCTTCGAGCTGGTGCTCCTGGCCGGCCACCGCGCCCGTCAGATCAGCCAGGGCGCGCAGATCACTGTACCGCGCGACAACGACAAGAATCCGGTCGTTGCGCTCCGCGAAATCGCCGACGAGACGCTGTCGCCGGACGACCTCAAGGAAGATCTCATCCATTCGCTGCAGAAGCATGTCGAGGTCGACGAGCCGGAAGCCGACGGCGAGGCGATTGCCGACCAGACCGGCAGTGCCGTTGCGGCCACCGATGCCGACGACGCCGAGGACAACGTCACCTTCGATCGCATGACCGAAGAAGACCTGTTGGCCGGCATCGAAGGTCTGGTACCGCCGGAAAAAAGCGACGATTATTGATCTTAGCAATAACTGCCGACACTTTCGCGTCGGCAGTTTCGTGGCTATCTATGACATGCGCCGTACGCCAGTGCGGCGCATGATTCATTTCAGCATTGCGAGATCCCGCCCATGATGCGTCAGTATGAGCTTGTCGAGCGCGTCCAGCGCTACAAGCCTGACGTCAACGAGGCGCTGCTCAACAAGGCCTATGTCTACGCCATGCAGAAGCATGGCCACCAGAAACGCGCCTCCGGCGACCCCTATTTTTCGCATCCGCTCGAAGTCGCCGCCATCCTCACCGAAATGCACATGGACGAGGCGACGATCGCCGTTGCGCTGCTGCACGACACGATCGAGGACACCACGGCGACCAGAGCCGAGATCGACGAATTGTTCGGCCCCGAAATGGGCAAGCTGGTCGAAGGCCTGACCAAGCTGAAGAAGCTCGATCTCGTCTCCAAGAAGGCCGAGCAGGCGGAGAACCTGCGCAAGCTGTTGCTCGCGATCTCGGAAGACGTGCGCGTGCTTCTGGTCAAGCTCGCCGACCGCCTGCACAATATGCGCACCCTCGACCATGTGCCGGAAGCCAAGCGCCTGCGCATTGCCGAAGAGACGATGGACATCTACGCGCCGCTGGCCGGCCGCATGGGCATGCAGGGCATGCGCGAGGAGCTGGAGGAGATCGCCTTCCGCTTCATCAATCCCGAAGCCTATCGCGCCGTCACCGCACGGCTCGCCGAAATCTTCGAGCGCAACAAGGGCGTGCTGTCCGAGATCGAGAAGGCGCTGTCCACGCTGTTCGACAAATATTCGATCAAGGCCGAGGTCAAAAGCCGGCAGAAGAAGCCGTGGTCGGTATTCCGCAAGATGGAAGCCAAGGCGCTGTCGTTCGAGCAGCTGTCCGACATTTTCGGCTTCCGCGTCGTTGTCGAGACGGTCGAGGACTGCTATCGCGCGCTTGGCGCCATCCACACCACCTGGTCGATGGTGCCCGGCCGCTTCAAGGATTACATCTCGACGCCGAAGCAGAACGACTACCGCTCGATCCACACCACCATCGTCGGCCCATCGCGCCAGCGCGTCGAATTGCAGATCCGCACCTACCAGATGAACAAGATCGCCGAATACGGCGTCGCCGCTCATTCGATCTATAAGGATACCGGCGGCAAGATGAATGGTGCCGCCCATGCGATCTCGAAGGAAACCAATGCCTATGCGTGGCTGCGGCGGACCATCGAGCAGCTTGCCGAAGGCGACAATCCCGAGGACTTCCTCGAAAACACCAAGCTGGAACTGTTCCAGGACCAGGTATTCTGCTTCACGCCGAAGGGCATGCTGATCGCGCTGCCGCGCGGCGCCACGCCGATCGACTTTGCCTATGCCGTCCACACCGATGTCGGCGACACTTGCGTCGGCGCCAAGGTCAATGGCCGCATCATGCCGCTGATGACGGAGCTGAAGAACGGCGACGAGGTCGAGATCATCCGCTCGAAGGCGCAGGTGCCACCGGCGGCGTGGGAATCGGTGGTCGTTACCGGCAAGGCGCGCTCGGCCATCCGCCGCGCCACCAAGAACGCTATCCGCAAGCAATATTCGGGTCTCGGTATCCGAATTCTGGAGCGTGCCTTCGAACGGTCCGGCAAGACCTTTACCAAGGAAAATCTGAAGCCGGTGCTGCACCGGCTGGCGCGCAAGGATATCGAGGATGTGCTGGCCTCGGTCGGCCGTGGCGAACTTGCCTCCACCGATGTCATGAAGGCGGTATTTCCCGACTACAAGGACGAGCGCGTCACGCTGGTCGCGCCCAAGCAGCGCGAGGAGGGTTGGTCGAAGATCCGCAACGCCGCCGGCATGCTGTTCCAGATTCCAGGCCGCGCCGCGCGCAAGGACAAGAACCAGCAGCGCGACGACGCGGTGCCGATCCGCGGTGTGCGCGGCGATCTGCCGGTGCGCTTCGCGCCGGAGGGGGCAGTGCCAGGCGACCGCATCGTCGGCATCGTGCAGCCGGGAACCGGTATCACCATCTATCCGATCCAGTCGCCGGCGCTGCAGGCCTTCGACGACCAGCCAGAGCGCTGGATCGATGTGCGTTGGGATATTGACGAGCGCACCAAGGAGCGATTCCCGGCGCGCGTCTCGGTCACCGCCATCAACGCACCGGGTTCGCTGGCCGACATTGCACAGGTCGTCGCATCCAACGATGCCAACATCCACACTTTGTCGATGGTGCGCACCGCGCCCGATTTCACAGAAATGCTGATCGATCTCGAAGTGTGGGATCTGAAGCACTTGAACCGGCTGCTGTCGCAGCTAAAGGACAATTCGAGCGTCAGCGACGCGCGACGCGTGAATGGGTGAATCGTGAATAGTGAAAGAGGGTGCTCTCACTACCATTCACCATTCACCATTCACCATGGGCATGGAGCGAACAATGAACACCGATGAAGTGCTGGGCATTTTCCGCGAGGCAGGCGCCGTTCTCGAAGGGCATTTCATCCTGACGTCGGGCCTGCGCAGCCCGGTCTTCCTGCAAAAGGCGCGCGTTTTCATGCATGCCGACAAGACCGAGCGCTTGTGCAAGGCGCTGGCCGAAAAGATCCGCGCTGGCGTGCCCGGCAGGATCGACTACGTCGTCGGTCCCGCAATCGGCGGGCTGATCCCGGCCTATGAGACCTCGCGCCATCTTGGTGCGCCGGCGATCTGGGTCGAGCGGGAAGGGGGCGAATTCAGGCTGCGCCGCTTCGAGATCGCCAAGGGATCGCGCGTTGTCATTGTCGAGGACATCGTCACCACCGGCCTGTCGATCCGCGAGACCATCGACTGCCTGCGCGGCCTTGGCGCCGATGTCGTTGCCGCTGCATGCATCATCGACCGCTCGGCCGGCAAAACCGATGTCGGCGTGCCGCTGATCGCGCTCGCCGAATATGAAGTTCCGGCCTATCCGGCCGACAGGCTGCCGCCCGAACTCGCCGCCATACCGGCGATCAAGCCGGGCAGCCGCAATATCTAATGCATGTCGCCCAAAAGTGTGCGGTGGTTTTGGGACAACGACATGCATAAAAACAAGTCAAGAGGCGCTGCCGTGATTGCCGGCATCGATCATTTCGTGCTGACAGTTCGTTCGGTGGACGATACCTGCGCCTTCTATCAGCGCGTGCTTGGCTTCGAGCGCCTCGACGAGCCGGACCGACCAACGGCGCTGCTGTTTGGAACGCAAAAGATCAATGTGCATCAGGTCGGGCGTACCTTCGAGCCGAAGGCCAAGGCGCCGACGCCGGGCGCCGGAGATTTCTGCTTGATTGCCGCCCGGCCGCTCGTCGAGATATGTGCCAGCCTCGCCGCCAATGGCGTGGTGATAGAGGTCGGCCCCGTCGAGCGTGTCGGCGCTCGTGGCGCGATGATGTCGGTCTATTTCCGTGACCCGGATGGCAACCTCGTCGAGGTCAGCGAATATCGATCCTAAGCGGCGCTCCTTAAATTCGCCGCGATCATACCCTGTTCAGAACGGCGACACCCAGGGCTGGCGCGACCGGCCGCCGAGCGGATGCCCTCGGCCTCGTTGTTCTTCGGCCAGCGCATCGCTATATCAAAGTCGTAGTTGCTTTTCGGCGACCGCAGAGCGCAGCATGGGGCTGTCGCGCCCTGGCTGGGAAAAGCCGGCGCGAAGTCATTAATGGAACTAGGAACAGGAACAGAGTGCTTTTTCGACGGCGCAAGCCTGATGGTTTTTTCGAGCGGGTGCGTACCTATTTGTGGCCGCGCCGCTCGTTCTCGCGCTCGCTGCGGTATTTCTCCAAGCGCATCCTGCGGCTTAGGGCCACGCCGCACGCCGTGGCCGCCGGTGTTGCGGCGGGCGTATTCGCGTCGTTTTTCCCGCTTGGCTTCCACTTCATCATTGCCGCCATCCTGTGCTGGCTGATCGCCGGCAATCTGGTCGCGGCAGCACTTGGCACGGTGTTCGGCAACCCCCTGACCTTTCCGCTGCTATGGGCCGCCTCCTGGGAGGTCGGCAAGCTGATCCTGCATGAACACCTGCCGGCGCATGGCCCGCCCGCCCATCTTGGCGACATGCTGCATAATCTTTCCTTTGCGCAGTTGTGGGGACCGGTGCTGAAGCCGATGACAATCGGCGCGATACCGCTCGGCCTGGTTTTCGGCCTGCTGTTTTACGGCATCACCCGCTGGGGCATGGTCACTTTCCACGAGCAGCGCCGCAAGCGTCTGGCCGAAAGAGCCGCAAAGGCTGGAAAAACCGGGCCGGAAGTTCCTGCCGAATGATTATCGGTATCGGCAGCGACCTCATCGACATCAGACGCATCGAGAAGTCGCTGGAACGTCATGGCCAGCGCTTCATCCAACGCATCTACACTGAGATCGAACAGGCGCGCTCCGAAAACCGCGCGGCGCGTGCGGCCTCCTTCGCCAAGCGTTTCGCCGCCAAGGAAGCCTGTGCCAAGGCATTGGGCACCGGTATGGCGCAGGGTGTGTTCTGGCGCGACATGGGGGTCGTCAACCTGGCCAGCGGCAAGCCGACCATGGCGCTGACCAACGGGGCGGCAGCGCGGCTGGACGAAATCCTGCCTGAAGGGCACCGCGCCGTGATCCACCTCACAATAACCGATGATTTTCCGCTCGCTCAAGCCTTTGTGATCATTGAAGCGTTGCCGGTCGAAGAAGCGCCACATTGATTGCATCTGACCACCGGCATGACGTTGCCCAGCGCGCGCCGAGACTCTATACCATCCAACGCACAATCGAGGACGACATGAGCGTGGCTGAAAAAACCCAGAAGAAATCCGGCGGACTTGGCGAAACCGTCAGCGTCATCGTCCAGGCCCTGCTGCTTGCGCTGGTGATCCGCACGCTCCTGTTCCAGCCGTTCTCGATCCCGTCCGGGTCGATGCGGCCGACTTTGCTCGAAGGCGACTATCTCTTCGTCACCAAATGGTCCTACGGCTTCTCCCGCTATTCACTGCCGTTCGGGCCGAACATCTTTTCGGGCCGCATCTGGGGCTCAGAGCCGAAGCGCGGCGACGTGGTGGTGTTCAAGTTTCCGCCGGATCCTTCTGTCGATTATATCAAGCGCGTCGTCGGCCTGCCGGGCGACAAGATCCAGGTCAAGGATGGCCAGCTCTTCATCAACGACGTGAGCGTGCCGCGCGTCAAGGTCGGGCAGATCGACAACCGCGACATCACCGAGGAGAACGGGCCGGTCGATGTCTATCGCGAGACGCTGCCGAACGGCGTCACCTACGACACGCTCGACCTGACGCAGGCCTCGATCGGCGACAATACCAAAGAGTTCAAGGTGCCGCCCGGTCACTATTTCATGATGGGCGACAATCGCGACAACTCGTCGGACAGCCGCTTCACGGTCGGCTTCGTGCCGGAGGAGAACTTGGTCGGCCGCGCCAACCTCATCTTCTTCTCGATCGCCGGCAGCGCCAGCCCGCTCGAAATCTGGAAATGGCCGTCGCAGATGCGCGCCTCGCGCCTGTTCCATTTCGTCAATTAGGACCATGGCGGCGACGAAACGGCTGACCGCCGATGCGCTCGCCGAGGCGCTCAAGGAGCGCACCGGCCACAGTTTTGGCAACCACCAGCGCCTGCAGCGGGCGCTGACACATGCCAGCGCTCGCGGCAGTCACGCCGGCATCGACTACGAACGTTTCGAATTCCTGGGCGACCGCGTTCTCGGCCTTGTCGTTGCCGATATGCTGCTGGCGGCATTTCCCGATGCCGCCGAGGGTGAGCTATCGCTGAGATTGAACGCGCTGGTCAACGCCGAGGCCCTGGCGGAGATCGCCGAGGAGATCGGCCTGCCGGAACTTATTCGCGCCGGTTCGGACGTACGCGGCCTCGATGGCCGCAAGCGCGTCAATCTGCGCGCCGATGCATTGGAATCGTTGATCGCCGTGCTCTATCTCGACGGCGGGTTGGAAGCGGCCCGCGCCTTCATCCACAGATACTGGCAGCCGCGCTCGCAAGCCATCGACGCCGCCCGCCGCGATGCGAAGACCGAACTTCAGGAATGGGCGCATCAGGCGGCGGGCGCAGTGCCAGTTTACATAATCGACAGCCGCGAGGGACCGGACCACGATCCGCTGTTCACCGTCAGCGTCAAGGTCGGCGCCTATCCGCCGGCGACCGGCAGCGGGCGCTCCAAGCGCGAGGCGGAGCAGGCTGCAGCCGCGGCACTTCTGCAGCGGGAAGGCGTCTGGCTCAATCAAGGGAGTGCCGCATGATCGCCACCGAAGCTCCGGCAACAGAAGCTCCCGCTACCCGCTCCGGCTTCGTCGCGCTGATCGGCGCGCCCAATGCGGGGAAATCGACGCTGGTCAACCAATTGGTCGGCGCCAAGGTGTCGATTGTGACGCACAAGGTGCAGACCACCCGCGCCATCGTGCGCGGCATTGCCACCCACAACAACGCGCAGATCGTCTTCGTCGACACGCCGGGCATATTCAAGCCGAAGCGCCGGCTGGACACCGCGATGGTGACCACAGCCTGGGGCGGTGCCAAGGACGCCGATATCGTGCTGCTCTTGATCGATGCCGAGCGCGGCATCCGGGGCGATGCCGACGCCATCCTCGAGCGGCTGAAGGATGTTCGGCAGCCGATGGTATTGATCCTCAACAAGGTCGATCGGGTCAAGCACGAGACGTTGCTGGCATTGTCGGCGGCAGCCAACGAAAGGGTGCCGTTCAAGCGCACCTTCATGGTTTCGGCGCTGACCGGGTCCGGCTGCAAGGACCTGCTCGACTATCTCGCCGAGACCTTGCCGGCCGGACCCTGGTACTACCCGGAAGACCAGATCTCCGACCTGCCGATGCGCCAGCTCGCGGCCGAGATCACCCGCGAAAAGCTCTATCTCAGGCTGCATCAGGAACTGCCTTATTCCTCCCACATCGAGACCGAGAAATGGGAAGAGAAGAAGGACGGCTCGGTGCGCATCGACCAGACCATCTATGTCGAGCGCGACAGCCAGAAGAAGATCGTGCTCGGCCATAAGGGCGAGACGATCCGCGCCATCGGCCAGGCGGCGCGCATGGAAATAGCAGGCATACTCGAGCAGAAGGTGCACCTCTTCCTGTTCGTCAAGGTGCGCGAGAACTGGGGCGACGATCCCGAGCGCTACCGTGAAATGGGGCTCGAATTTCCGCAGTAGAGATCGGCTAAGGTCAAACCGCGCGGCTCTGATACAACAGGCGGTCAGACCGGTCCTTACGTCGCCGCTTGGACGGTTCTCGTTCGTCGTCCCTCCGTCATACACGCTCCTTATAGGCTCTGCGAAAGACCCACTTCCGAGCAACACGGAACCGACGGGCAAGCAGCCAGATTTAGGACATGACCAGGACTTGGAATCGCATCGACCCCAACCGTCAGACCGAGTTTGCAAACGCCGTCGCTGTTGAGATCCAGCGCGTGCTGGCGCGGCAAAATGAGGTGACGAACAGTGATGCGATCGTCGCAGCGGGCAGGGTCGCCGGCGCCGTTGCCGCCGCCGTCGCCTTGCTTGCGCCGACGGACATCAGGGCGATCGATACCATGCAGGAGAGATTGCCTGACAGGGTATTGCAGCTGGTGAGGCTCCTGGCAGCGGAAGCCGCCGGCCAAACCACCGAGGCGTCCGCCTCATCGGCGTTTGGAGACCGGAGCATACAGGTCCCAAGCCGGCCTGCCGGAAGAGACGACATCGATTCGATGCGGGTGGAGGACTGGGCGGGGCGGGTGGCTGGACCGACATTCCTGGAAGACAATTTCGGCATATCGCGTTCGACCCTGCATCGTTGGCAGCGGAGCTGTAGGGTTGTCGCCTTGCGGACCGGTGGCCGCAAACATGTGTTTCCGCTGGCGCAGTTCGTCGATGGCAGGCCGGCATCCGGAAGTGTTGTCTGCAATGCCGAATCCGCGGCGCGCATGGCACTGGCTGATCGGCCCCGCCGCCGTGCTCGACGGCCGTATTCCAATTGAGTTGCTTAAACAGGATTTGGTGGCGGATGTTGTCGTTGCTGCTCAGCACGAAGCACGTATGAAGCTGGCTTAACTTCCTTCTGCCCTTCGAATTTTCTAGATGGACAGATAAAACGTTGGGCTGCAATTGTACAGCCGGCTAACGTAAAAGTACTCTTCTAACTTAAGGTGACAATGTGCCATTTGTGTCATTTCAGTCTGGGGAATTAAATGCACGTGATATTTGTGCAACACGGAGTTATTCTGTTGCAAAAACCATCATTATTTCTGGAATAGTCATTGAGGATCAAGCGCGGATGGGTATGTTCGCCGCCGAAAAGGGGGAGCGGTGCGAGCCTTTTTCGATCTGGGGTGAGGCGGGGAATGCTGCTGTTCAGCCACAAAATTCGAAACCATTTTTAACTTTGACTGGAGAGGTCAGAAAATGAACATCAAGAGCCTTCTTCTCGGCTCCGCTGCGGCACTGATCGCAGTTTCCGGTGCGCGCGCCGCCGACGCCGTCGTCGTCGCCGAGCCGGAACCCGCTGAATACGTCAAGATCTGCGACGTCTACGGCGCTGGCTACTTCTACATCCCCGGCACCGAGACCTGCCTGCGCATCGGCGGCTATGTCCGTTACGATATCGGCGTGGGTGATGTCGGCTCGTTCGATGGTGCAACGTCCGGCGACCACGAGGACGGCGACGAGAACGACACCTACCGCAAGAACGCCCGCTTCACGCTGAAGACCTGGACCGGCCAGGAAACCGAACTCGGCACCTTGAAGACCTACACCGAGACCCGCTTCAACTTCGGCAACAGGCAGGGGTACGCCACCGTCAATAACAACGGTACTCCGGCTGATTCTACCGACGATTTCTTCAACCCTAACGCTGCCGGCAACTCCGGCGTTTCGTTGAAATTCGCCTGGATCCAGCTCGGTGGCCTGCGCGTCGGTAAGGACGAATCGGCATTCGACACCTTCATCGGCTACGCCGGCAGCGTCATCCAGGACACGCTGGTTCCGTATGGTGCCTTCGACACCAATGTCGTCCAGTACTATTTCGACGCCGGCAACGGCTTCTCGGCCGTGGTCTCTCTCGAAGAAGGCGCGGGCGACATTGGCACAATCGACAGCTACGTTCCGCATGTCGTCGGCGGCGTGAAGTACACGCAGGGTTGGGGCGCCATCACCGGCGTCGTCGCTTACGACAGCAACTATGAAGAAGTGGCCGGCAAGGTTCGCCTGGACATCAAGCCGATGGACAACCTGTCTCTGTTCATCATGGGCGGCTACGGCACCGACGACAACCTCACGGATGACGCCGGCAACGCGATCGACGCCCACGGTCGTGGCTTCTACAAGCAGTGGAGCGGCAACTGGGCGGTCTGGGGTGGTGGCACCTACACCATCAACGAGAAGACCTCGTTCAACACCCAGCTTTCCTATGACGAAGGCAAGAACTTCGGCGTTGCAGCGAACATCGCCTATGAAATTGTCAAAGTGACCTGCCACTGAATTTTCATCCGGCTGCAGTTAGAGCCTCGGCGGGTTTTACGCCGTATGGCGCGGGTTGAGCAACGGGTGATCGGCGGAGCTGGTCGGGGTTGCGCAGCCGATCGTCCGTTGCGGTGAGATTGGCGGCATAAGCCG